>JBLIBL010000152.1:0-6997 GCA_047633355.1 Polaribacter sp. | reverse complement strand
GAGCGGGAGGAATGATTTAGTTGCTTTCACACGTCACATCCTCCAAAAAGCTCAGATTTCGAAATTTAAAACCAAAGAGTCAGAACATACTCATTACTTTATTACTTTGGGTGTCTAGTTTAGGCCCTCTAGTTTAGGCCCTGCGTCTGGGAAGCCTTTGAGGCCGTCTTCGCAAGCAATGAAGATATCTTTAACACCGCGGCTCTGTAGCTCTGTGAGCACGTTTAACCAGAACTTTGCGCCTTCGTTCTCAGCTATCCACATGCCCATCAACTCCTTCTGTCCATCGGTATTGATACCCAAGGCCAGAAAGATAGACTTGTTGATGACCTGTTTATCTTGGCGTATTTTAATCATGATACAATCCAGATAGACAATTGGATATACCGCATCCAGTGGCCGTGCTTGCCACTCAGTTACCTGTTCAATGACCGCATTCGTCACACGTGACACCAAGGTCGGCGATATCTCTGCCCCATACCACTCATCAAAGGCCTCGACAATTTCACGTGTGGTCATGCCTTTGGCATACAGCCACAGGATTTTATCGTCCATAGAGGTAAAACGGGTTTGCTGCTTTTTAACAAGCTGTGGCTTAAAGTAAACAGAATATCCTGGTAATAGTCAGAGTATGAATCCTTACTCGTATATGATGAAAGAGCTCCACCAGATGGTTTGCTATATTGAGGGCTGCCTGGATTATCAAGTTCAAGGTCTAATCAAATGCTATTTTCTGGCAGGGTTGATAGTGCCTATTACTAGAAAACTTGCGATTGAGGAACAAATTATTGTGGGGTTATGGTCAAAAACAGGTTACTTCCAGTCACTATTGAATGCCTTTAATGACCCATGATAACGAGCAGCACAAAAAAGTATTTTTGCGATTTATTACGATGGGTGTCCTTGTAATTATAGCGGGGGGATCTAAAGATTCTATCAACGAAATAATTCTAGAATATCCTATGGGTGCTAACGATGCATATTTTAGAAGTCGATTGTTCGCATCAAACGTTAATTGAGTTTAAATGACCAACAGAGCAAAAATTAATCGTGCTTCATAAGACAAGTCCATAAAAGTCCTTTAGTTATCAATAACTGAGGGAAGACATAGGTTTTGATTATATTTAGTTGGCTATTTCATCTGCTACGCTATTTAAAAAATTCATCGCAAGAGAAAAAGCAGTTTGATATTCAATTCATCGAAGTCTTGTTATAATTAAAGTGTAGGGATTACTAGTCAAGCAACTTAATTCTAAAGTCATTTATCCGGACATTGATCTAAATCTAAGACTACTTTTTAATTACGAGAGATCAAAGATACCTGTGGAGATGTTAACTCTCAAATGTAAAAAATCTTTCTGACTCTCATCATAAGACAATGTATATTCCAGACTAACTCTACGACTTTTCTTGTTGTCGGTTGCAGTTATATATCTTTAGATTCTTCTTCTTTTTTGATTCGAGACAAAGTTTCTTGTTCAACTTCATGCATTGTAAATTTTACTGCTGTACAAGCTGACAAAACAGTTATCACAAACAACATCTCCGTAGCACTATCTAAACCGGCAATAAATCTCCAGACCATAAAGCTTACAGTTGTAAGAAGTAGAAGAGTCAAAATAAATTTAATATAAATTTTATTCATGTTTTCTAAGTGAAACCTTTAAAGAGGAAAATAATATCAAATCTTTGCGTATTTGCATTCGAAATACACAAAGATTTCCGTCAATATTGCAATTAAGAATCTAGTTGTCTTTCTTGTCTTCTATTACCTCATCAACAATTAGTTTAGTCGTTCCACCAAGTGCCGCACCATTTGCGTTTATTACGACAGCACCAGCTCTACCTGCACCGCCAGCCAATGCGCTCATCCCGCCTGTAAAAGCCCCCATGACTATTGCTGCAGCCAGTCCTCCCCATGAAAAACCGCCGCCGAATGCAGAGCTTAAAAGGTAAACTCCACCGCCAGAGCTAAGGTAGACACCCATTTTTAAAAAGTACTTATATAAAAAAGTTAGGACGTGGCTCTAGCATTATCGTGGGTGGCTATGTAAATGGCTAATGTAAATGGCTATGTAAATGTCTGTTAATCAGATTTAGGCTTGATCGACAATATCTGAGCCTGCAGATTATGGCGACACATTTAAAGAAACCTCCCGCGATTTCCTCAATGTCGTATAATCTGCCATCGGTTCAGATTAGTAGGGCTAACGTGAATAGTTGTGGCCGACTAATAGCTGATAATCTAAATTATTGCGGACATCAGGACGATAAATTTAAGGACAATTAATATAAAGTGACTGATATCTGTTTACCGTTAACAATTGAGAATTTTTAAAAATAAAACTAATTGACTCTAAATTAGCTTAAGTAGACACATTGTGTTGTGTTTTTTCAAATTTCATTTAATCATTTATTTGGATGAATGATATTTTCAATGTCTGCAATATAAAGAGAGTCTTCATGAATATTAATACAACACCCTTACTTATCAATCAAAATAAAGTTATTGAAAAGCTTAATAGAATTGATTTTGCAGATAACAATGCTTATGACGAAAAGTGGTTACAGACTATTATTTTTGAAAACATAGACTTGTTACCTATACATGAAATAAACCCCGACTACGCTGATTTAGTTCCAATATGTATGGAGTTACAATCGGCATCTGGAAGAATTGATTGCCTTTATGTAACAACAACGGGCAGAATAATTATTGTTGAGGTGAAGCTCTATAGAAACCCAGAATCACGCCGTGAAGTTGTTGGTCAGACACTTGAATATGCAAAAGATTTAAATAAGTGGAGTTATTCTGAGCTCGATAACCAAGTAAAAAAGCGAACAGGAGATGTTTCTCTATATGAATGCGTTAGAGCTCATTGCAATCAATTACCTGAAGCATACTTTATTGACGCAGTTCAAAAAACCTTAGCAGGTGGTAAGTTTCTTTTAATGGTAGTCGGTGATGGTATTCGAGAAGGTGCTAGTGAAATAAATGATTTTTTAACTCGTAATGCGTCACTGGAGTTTAGCTTTGCTATGGTTGAAATGATGATTTTTCAAATGGAAAATGATGCATTACTCGTGCAACCAAGGTTATTGCAAAAAACTGAAATTGTTGAACGACATGTTATATCGATCGAAACTACGGGGGCTGGCGTTATTGCAAGCGTCTTAGAAGACGTTGCGACTGATCGAATTGATTCGAGTTCAACTAATCAGCCAAGTGAAGAACAAATGATTAATTTGGAATACTGGGGTCGTTTTTTATTTACATTAAAATTAGACGACTCTGCACAACCTCTCTGCAATGCAAGCAAACAAAGCTCGATTAGCATATCATTACCGCCATCAGGCATGATCGCGTGGGTCACACTTTATAAAGAAAAAAAATCGCACTCCATAGGTATGTTTATAAAATTTGTTAACAATGATAAAGGCAGATATTTTTATAACGAACTATTTAGGTCGAGAAACAAAATGGATGAACACATTGTTAATGAGATTTCATGGAATGATGTTGAGCGTAGAATTTCAATTGCCCCTCATGTTATCAACTACGCAGAGCAAGATAATTGGCATAAAGTATTCGATTATTATTCTTCAAACTTGAATTTATTAATCAATGCATTTAGACCATTATTATTGCGTCTATCTGAACATAATGACTCAGATTACTAGTGCTATTAATCTAAATAATTATCCAGCCACTAAACAGTGCCGGTCTTCTTAGGGGGTGATAGCTAGACCTCTTTTTGTATGATATGTGGCAAGATTGAGGTTTAGACAAGGTATCATCGACTAGCGGCAAACGGGTAAAAGCAACGTCGTAATCTCACCGTTGCTTATGTTCAAAATGTGTTCATTTTTGAAAAAAAACCCGCTTAATTAGCGCAGTTTGTCCGACATTGCGTTGTAAGCATCGAACGTGACGTTATGACTTTTGATCGCTGAAAGCAGGTAATATGTTTGAAGTTAAACATAGCAACGTTCATTAAATTATTGCGTGTTTATGCCCATTGTATTATCAGGTAATTGGTTCTTTAAATTGAATATCAAATACTCTTCTAGTGCAGATGCTTCAAAGAATCGATCTTTATGAGTTGCCCAAGTAACTACACTTGTTGGGGTTTTACTCCATGTGTGACCCTTTTTTGGAACCGCTGACTGCCTGTCTTGGCTATACGCAAAATAGCTACCAACTCTGTAACCTAAATCTTGAAGTGATGCTTTGCCAATGTAGAGTAATTCATGCTCATAAAAAATTGCATATATGCCACGTTCACTGCAATTTGGCCAAGTGTCAGGCCAAAATAATTTAGCATCAGGTACTTTGCTCTTATTAGTGAAAAGACTATAAATTTCACTTTTACGTATTTTAGGTAAATCAGCCCTACGGTACTCAGAACTATAACGTAAAACAAGTTTGTCGATATCTTCTATTAATGCCATAAAAGGTCCTTCCATAATAAAAACTTGTTGTAAGTCTTCTTAGTATAATCATATAAGTAGCTATTGTTTTATATACATTGGCATTAATTAATTAGAAGATATATTGCGAAGTGTTCAAGTTAAGTCTCTAATGCGAAGTTCGAATACATGGTAACTAATCGTTATTACAGGTCACTGCTTTTTTTGCGTTGTTACTGCGTTTAGAAACAGTCTCAGAATCAGTTAACCCCCAGAGCATGTGAAATCCTAGCCCCTCAGACTTTTCGTGCCTGTTAGTTCTTGCAACCATATTTGTATGTATCAATAACCCAGCTGGTTCACAATAAAAACGAGGCTCAAGTTCCTTTAAGGTATTCATAATGAGTTCATATTCGTCCGATACATTAATATTATTAATGCCCTTTATACATCCGAATAACCTTGATAGCGTCAAGCCATTGTTTTTTGCTCTGGCTTTAACATTTTCTAGCTTCTCTACAATTTTCAACTTTAACTCATCGATAGACTGTGAATAAATTATATCGCTCCAAAAATGTTGCCCAAGACTCAAGAAATACATAAAGTCTGCAATGTCTATTTCAACCAAAGAAAAACCATTCTGTAGTTCAGATAATGCTTCAAGAACACTAACAAGTTCTCCATGATTTTTGAATACGTAGAATGTTTCGAATTTACCACCTAATTTTAATGGATAAGTAATCAAAGACTCACCCGATAAATACTGTTTGTCATCCACTATTAGAGTGATAATGTGCTCTGAAAGTACTTTTCCTTCAACCCAAAGATTTAAGTTTTCGCCTTTGATTTCACTTGTATCAATGACTATAAATTCACAATAACAATCATCTACTAGTAATTGGTGATCTAAATAAAACCTATTTTTTTTGAATTCCGTGAACTGGTTTAAAACCTCTTTAGATTTTGAACCAAAAACATGAAATATCTTATTTACCTGACCATCATTCATATAGGCTCTTCACAATTGGGATTAAGTGATTTGTTTTATCATTAAAAAGTAATTTAAAACTAAACTATTTTCACTTCTATTTTAAACCTGATTTTATACTTTTTTTTCATCAACTGGGCTATAACGATAATTTTGAATTTAATATCAGGTATACCTTTCTAACTGCCAATGCCACAGCACAGGGTTGATAGGAACTTAGGATTGAATTCATACGGCTTTCCCCCTTTTAAATATTACTGATATCTATCGTAAGGTATAGAGGTATAGAGGTAGAAAATGCACTTGAGGTAGCCAAAAGTATTGATGCGTTAATACATTTCCAGAGGCTAAATGTGCGCTGGCAAACTCATAACATGCTAGGCTTTTGCGTGGCATAACGGGTCAATCGAGTGCTTCATATATTCAGGATAATGCTTTCCAGCTTACCATCAGCGAGTTTTGGGTTGGTAATATCCTATGCAATTGCATATATTTGCCCCCCGTTAATAAAAGAATGTGCTGTCCATTCAAGCCATTTATAGGATTACTTTATGTAAAATATCGGGGTCAGAACAAGATTAAATAGCCATAAATAATTTAGTTATCTAAAACCTGTTTCGCCTCTCACAATAGTTTAATCATATGTCTGATTCACGCTCAAAGACGACTGATTAGTCTCATTCTCTAAGGTCCGCTATAGGTCGATAGCTGCCTTTTTTGATGCGAACCAGTTTCAACATTTAATCCGAACGGACAATAAAGGCATAACGTAACGCGTTTATGCCCTTTAAACAGATAGGAGCTAGCATCTGTTTTAAAAGATAAAGCTAAGTAATTAAAAACAAAAACCAGTTCTTCTCTCAACTTCCCCATTATAAAACAGCTCTAAAGTACAAGACTTATCTTAGTATTTTCATACTGCCACTTAATGGTCTCGGATAAATGTGAATGCTTTAGCGATTACTGACTTAATATCTCAAGAATGCGATGGACAGTTTCTGCACTGCTATTTTGGTTTTGACCAGTGACTAAATTACCGTCTACCACCACGTGTGTCGCAAATATATCTTGGAACGCCGTATTAGATTCATAATTAGCACCGGCTTGTCTTAGCTCAGTTTCTGGATGCATAGGGGTGATATCAATACCCAGCTGCTTTACCTGTAAATCAGTTACCCCAGTAACATTGCGCTTTGCAATCAAAGACGAACCGTCTTTGGCTCTGGCATTGATTAAGCCTAATGCACCATGGCACACAGAACTAATCACCGCATCATTAGCATTCGCTTCAGTGACAATATCCGCTAATTCAGCAGAACGCCCCAAGTCATAAGCCGCACCCCAGCCTCCAGATATAAAAACAACATCATATTGAGTAACATCAATTTGACTGATCGGGATAGAGTGGGCGATTTTTGCTAAGGCAACCGCATCCTTTATGAAACGTTTATCTTCAGTAGCCGCTAGTGGCCAGCCCATAGAGTTAGGTTCAATAGGAATAACCCCTCCTTTAATGGAAGCAATGTCTACAGCTATACCTGCATCCAACAAGGCATAGTATGGAATACTTAACTCTGAACCAAACACCCCTGTTGCTTT
>JBLIBL010000151.1:0-7041 GCA_047633355.1 Polaribacter sp. | reverse complement strand
GAAAGTAGCAAAGTACCCAGATGTATAAAAAAACAAGTAAAAAAGATGCTAAGCCGCAAGTGATCTCTTATGATCGGGTCAAATCTTATATGATTTGGATGATTGAAAGGTATGGAGATTACGCTGCAAAAGCGTTACTTCAAAAAGCCAATATGTTGTTTAAAGATGATACTCAATTTAATGAGCCAGCACTTAATTATCTAATAGAACATGACATCATTAATGATTTTCGCTATGCAACACGATTAACTACAAGTTTATCAGAAAAAAATATTGGCCCTAATAAAATCAAAGAAAAATTGTATGTAAAGGGCTTCTCATCCAAGATCATTAATGACTGTGTTGAAGCGTTAGAAACATCTGAGGATGATTATTTTGCCAAGGCACTTTCATTAAAGATCAGAAAATTTGGCGAAGAGCCTATTGACGATATGAAATTAAAGCAAAAAGCGCTACGGCATTTAATATCCAAAGGCTTTACATACTCAATCGCCGATAAAGCGATCAAATTCAGTTAACAAGGTGATAAAAAATACTTTTTAATTTAGCTAAGCAAATAGCTCAATCAATCATAATTAGCTGTTGAAAAAACATAATCAATTATGGCTAAAGTATGCGGCATTATGGCTTATGTTTGATAAAGCCTAAAGCAGTGTACCGCGACTAACGAACAATCAATGAAAGTAAAGTCATTGATTGTTCGTTAGTCGCGTACTGTAATAAAAACTGGGTACGGTTAATAAAGTTACTTATTAAATTTATTAACTGCTGTCAGTAATTGTCGACAAGAAACTTGTCCAACCAATTTACCATCTTCAATAACAGGTCGACGACGATGTTTTCTTAGTAGCATGTCCTGCGCGACATTGATAATGTCATCACTAGGGTGAGCAACAACTATATTTTCTTTAGTCATATACTCACTCACTAAACCAACACCAATATTATTGTAAGTGCTTGCGAGTATGGCGGCTAAACAATCCATTTCGGAAAGTAAGCCTACGAGGACTTTCTTTTCATTTATTACACAAACCCCTGAGACCTTATTATCTATGATGATTTTTATCGTATCTAATAAATTATCATCCTCTTTGACCTTGATTGGGTTAGTGATCATATAATCGCGCAGATCAACTGATTGAAGCATGGTAAATCACCTTTTAATTAAGTAAAAATTTTTTATTATGTAAAAAGATAGACCGAACTTTTTTGGGCTTAAGCTTTGTCCACTCAGCTTAATAGAATATAAACGTCAGACCTAATATAAGTCAAAGAATACTATAAATATTTTTCAATCCAGCGAATAATAAGCGATGAAAAAAACGCATAAACTATGGTCATAGCCATTTGATTAATTAAGTGTTGTATTTTTTTCAAGCAGAAAAATGAAAAAATACAAGCTATAAAATTTGCTCAGTAGTTATTCACCTTATAAATTCTATAACGCCTTAGTGTTTGATTTTAATCATTAAAAATGAACAGGTAATTAATCAACTTGGTATTATACCTTAACTAGAACCTATCTTGACGCTGCTTTGATGTTAAGAAAAACAGCAATGAAAATAAAAAAGCTCTTATATTTTAAATAGTCGATCATAAATATCTTGATTTTACTGCTAAGAATGGCAGGCTCGATAGTTTGCTTAAATTAAACGCTACGAACATTTATTAGCACTATGTGAAATTATTTATTATTTTTCGGGGCAAAACCAGCAATAAAAACAGTTATACCGACACAAATCATCAGAAAATTATTATGTTTATTTTGATGGGCCAAAATTAATGAGTGTTTATTAGTTTCTCTGTTTTCAATTCTAATGTTTGAAATTCGGTCAACCTAACTAAATGTTCACTTGGTGCGCTAAGCGGAATAAACCCCGTCAAAATATAAAACGTGAACTTTCAGATCTTAAAGCTGACATGCTTTTTTACTTCTAAATCGCACAAACCGAGAGAGGTTTTATGTAGTACTTTGTACTAAGCACATCTCTAAGTTGTCTCTTTATGCCCTAGAACTTACATTAACTGGCTAATTAGTTAAGATAGACATTATTAATCAGCATAAATACGATTATTTTGACTGTACTTGAAATATACACAGTGATAATTAGAAGTATCATAGCTGATGTAGTCATAGTCTGCTTCAATCTCATTGCTGCCGGTGGTGACTCGTATCTGAACTTTCATTTATGCCACTTTGATGACATTGTGTCACACATCCATAACGACAACTTTGAACAACAAAGCGGTCATCAACTATAGGCAAGTAAAAGCTATAAAATCAATCTGAGTGCTCAGCTAAAATATCCATGCATAATATTTTTTGTCCTTCGTCGGTATCAAAACACATTGAGGTGGTAATGCAGAGCCCATCTCCTGTAATAGATTGGTAAGGTGCTGAAATATGCATTTGATGGGGCTGTCTGAGAGCATTACGTATATAGTGTTTACGATACCAGTTAGCATTTTCACCAAGTTGTAATTGATAAAACTGCCCATCGGGCTTTAGTTTTCGTTGGTCAACGATATAAGATTTACCTAGTTGTTGACCTTGATTATCGACTAAAAAGCAACGAGTTACCTTTTTCAAATTCATAAACAGTTTTACTATACTCTTTATGCTTTTACCTGCTTTGATTAACATTGCAGCCTGTAAAAATGCCTCACCATAAGTAGATGACCAATATAAGTCTTGATGTAATTGAGACCTTTCTATAGCGACGGTTTTGGTCATTAAGTGAGTAAACAATGGCTTTATTTCAGTTTTAATAAAGTTAGCAGGTTGAGGTTTAGAAAAATAAAACCCTTGAACAAAATCAGCATTACTGCCAGTGGCAATCAATGCCTGCTCTTCCGTTTCTATCCCTTCTATTACGACTAAGCAACCAGATTCGTGTAAAACTTGAACAATACTAGTTAATATCATTTTTGTGTGATTAGACTTAATTGCCCTTAAAATTATTGACCGATCTAATTTAACTATGTCGGGTCGAAGGTTCCAAATACGCTCAAAATTTGAGTATCCTGAACCGAAATCATCAATTGCGATGAGACAGCCCATAGATTTATAATAATTACATGTTTCCAATAAATTAGCATTGTTGCTACAGTGATCTTCAATGATTTCAACGACTACCCTTTGAGCGGGAATATTGAAATATTTTAATAAATCGGAAAAAAAATCACCATACTTTCTAGATTTTTCGCAGGCTAGACTAGAAGCATTGATAAACAACCATTTATCTTGATCCTTTAATTGATTAGCATTAGCAACGTGGGTATAACAACATAAACGGTCGAGATAAACACTACTCATTTCGTCACGTGGTGTGTTAAATATTACCTCTGGAGTGACATTATTTCCATTATTATTTCTCCCTCTAATGAGTGCCTCATAACCAATTACTTTCTGGTGATCAATACTGTATATAGGCTGAAAATAACTAGTGAGAGTTATATTTTCAAATTTACTTAGAACTTCTCCGTCCACCTGTTGTGTTGAGCGTTTAATTTTATTTAGTGTTAATGAAGGTAAAGTCAATTTAGTTATAGCTGCAGAAGAGACTGGTGTTATTGTCATTTGTTATTCCTTGTAGTTAAAGAGCTACATTAGCTATTGATGGCATTTTTAAATAAGAGGTGCTAGTGAATTAGTAACTGTTTTTAAGCTATATCCAAAGAGTTACTGATTTGCGTTAGCTGATGTTCAAATACATCATCAATAGACTGAATAACCAAACTAGCTTGTTCAAAATATACTTGTTGTTCTAACGTAATTTTATCGGTATTAATAAAAGCTTGGTCGATGGTAAGCAATAACATTTCGGTTTGCTTTTGTGTGATTTTAATTAACTTATTATGTTCTTCTAAATACTGTGGCAAGCAATAAAGTTGATGCAGTACAGTATTGATTACTTCACTAATTTGTTGTTGCAAGAAACTTAGACGAATATTGTCGGTACTAGAACAATTTTTTTTTGTTGCGACGCTAACACCAATGGCCCTTGCTTGACCAATCATTTCTGTAGCACCGATCACTTCACGCCAAACATAACCAGCTTGAGGAAAATGAAGTAAAAATTGAGAAAATAACAGACCTTTTTCGGCTTCGTCTTCAAGTAAATATAATATGTTGTTAATGAGTAGTGTATGTTGATCAAAACTGTTGTCTGCACTTGTACTACCTTTGCTAAGTCTTTGCCAGTGATCCAAAAAGCTGTGCCAACGCTCATTATCTTTAGCAAAAGTTAGTTCATTTTCTCTAATGTTTTCTTGAATGTGCTGTCTAATGACCTTCATTTTAGGTAACATCTCTTTCTTGCCATTTAAATAAGCCGCCGTCATCCCTCTGTGTTGTTGCATAAAATAAATAAGTTCTTTCAAAGTTCTTACATTCAGCAAACCTTGGTGCTGTATTTTCAACCGATTTTTTTTATAAAGTCTGAGTTTTATACAAAAAATAACTAGAATAAATATTAGCAGTGCAATTATTTGATAAAGATTCATTTGTTAGTAACCCTGTTTCTAAGTTAATTCTCTGCACAACTAATGGGTAAGTTTTCTCAAGTGTTCTGCCACAAGTTCCGTTTGTTTAGCAATGTCAGCATTGGCTTCTGAACTTTGAACAATTTGCTCGACATGTCGTGATATTTCTTCATTAGCTAAGACTTGTTGCTCGGCATTTACTGAAACGACTTCTGTTTCCTGTTGCACTGTGTCTGTTGCTAAAGCTATTTTTTCTAGCATTTTGTTAACATTTTTTGCTTTTTCACCGCAAGCATTTGTTTTGTCGAAAACAAGTTTCATGCTTGCAACAGTAATACTGCTTTGGTTTAATACCTGATTGATTATATTGGCTATGTGATCGCTAGAACTATTGGTGCTTATTGCTAAGTTTCTAACTTCTTCTGCCACAACAGCAAAGCCTCGACCAAAACTACCAGCGCGAGCAGCTTCAATAGATGCGTTTAATCCTAATAAATTGATTTGTGATGATATCTTTCGAATAGATTTAGTGATCAAAGTGACTTCCTGTGCCAACTCATCTAAATCTTGCATGCCTTTTTGTGTTTGAGATACTTCTTTGCTTACCTCTAATATCGCGCCTGATAACGAAGTAATATGACTTTGTCCGCTCTGTACTATTTTATCCGCATGCTTAGCAGAACTGTGTACAGCGGAAATTTTACTGCTGACTTCACTAATTGATTGGTTCATTTCTACAATCGCAGCAGCGGTCGAAGATGTTGCATTAAATTGTTTTTCCACATTTTTTGATAAACTTATTGTGGTTTCTATTACTTGGTTTGCAGAGTAATTTACTTCCTTTAACTGATTTTTTTGCTGCTGATTAATACGTGACAACTCTCGAAAAGATTGTAATAGTGCAATTGACGTATTTTTGGATAATAACGTATCGAACTTCAGACTTCTGTAGTCAAAACTTACTGGGTCAATATTATTTATGATTGAATTGAACTGATTCTCTTGGCGTGAAAAGGTTAATGTTAGCCCGACAAAAAAATAAAGAATAACAGCAGATAATAGCGCAGCCTCTGTACTTCCAAAGAAAGGAACAGCATTAATTAAGGTAAGCATTAATGTAATAAAACACATTAATGTGAGCTTAAGGCCTAATAATCTTATTAAATATTCAACAGGTAGAAAAATAACCATAATAACTCATATACACTCAATTAAATTGCACTTTGATTTCTAGAGCAAGAAAAAGGCCAAAAAAATAAGTTACTGTTTTTTAAGATGTTATTTAAAAATAAACATATTTTAAAACCACCTTTTGGTAAATAAAATGATGCAATTGCACTAAAAAAGGGCTTCCAAACTTAATTGTTGAACTTCTGTTGATTATGAACTTCTGTTGATTATGAAGTTGAGTTGCTGTCAGTGGTAGAATAATCAGTTAACATCAACAAAGCTTAACGAAGTATTAAAAAATTATGTCAAAGAATCCATAACGTCTGATACTCATTTGCACCAAAGGAGTACGAAAGATATGTCAGCTGTATGATTGGAAAGATGACCTTTTTGTTTAAGCCTATTTATGTCGGCAATGCGCACCGAGGGAACATTAGCATTAATAAATATTAGTGCCCAAAAATAAAGTCATTTAGCATATTCGGTTTAATCGTAAATTATACCACAAAACGGTTCTAATTTAGACCCATATTTATCACAATGAGGAGTCCGCTTTACCACCCGTAGTTATCATTCACTTTTTGAATTGTTAACTGTCACTTTATGCTTTGCATACATTCAAACTTAACTTAAAGAGATGTAGTTATTAGAAAAACGACGAAATGCCATTTCACGCGCTTTTTCATTCGGCGTAAAATTAAGTGCAGTGATTGCTGCGGCTATTCGATTCCTTGTTTTTTCTCCTACATTAGGTTTTGCGTTTAGTACTCTTGATACTGTTGCAATAGAAACGCCGGCCAATTTAGCTACATCTTTTATAGTCGTATTGTCCATTGTTGCACCCTTTATTTATTAATGTTGAGAATACTGTAAACCTTGTAAAATTAATTTACCTGGGTTAATGCGATTCAACAAACGATTATAATTTGATTGATAAGTGAAATAAAATCACCTGTTTTCTGCTCACATATCATTTTGATGCAAAAATCCATTAATAAAGAGAATAGCCACTGTCGATTAATCGTAGACCCATTAATATTAAAATCGATAAACAGATCAGAAAGACAGTATTTGAGAAAGTTCATCTAATACTCTTGGTTATTCACTTATTAATACTGGGCCTCTAAAGTCAATCATCATTAACTTATCGCGATAGTGTGTATTAACCCATTTAACTAATCTGGAATACAAAGGGGTAATTGGTGTGTTGTTTACCATTATCGGTGTTTTTCAAGACAGTTGTCGCCTAAATTGTTAAGCAGCTTCTTTGTGTTGCTTTGGATTTAACTCCACAGTATCTATTGGCTGCCAGTTTCGCTCTTCTTTTGACCATCGCTCTGACTATAAGGTATGCGACCCATAATTAACTTTATACCAATTTGATTA
>JBLIBL010000150.1:0-7111 GCA_047633355.1 Polaribacter sp. | reverse complement strand
ATTTGTTTAATTGCTCAGCAAGTTTTAAATAGTTATGTCAATTATCTAAAATCTCTATCTGAAAAATGTCGCTTTTTAGACTGTGACATCAGCAAAAAAATTGACCAGACTTTTGAGTCACATGAACCTTTATTTTACTTCTTTGGTGAGTCTGGGATAAAAATATTTATGCCTGAAACCCACGCCAAAATGGTTTTTAGCGAATATTATGATTTACCACCAAATTGGGCACGACACAAAGTAAAAACAATTTTACTAGACGAAGGGGCATCACCACAGCATGTAAAAAGAATGATGGGGCATGTGGAAAATTTTGAATTTAACGAAGCAAAATTTCATTCCTGCCAGTATGCTGATTTAGTAAAAATTAGTAGAACTATAAATGATTGGTTTGAAAGTTTAGGAGTCGTAAATTGGCAGCCTTAGATTCAGAATCAAGCATGCGGTATATCAGAAAGTTTATTAACGAGTATGAACTATTGGTAATCGATAATTACTCAAAAGCGGCCGAGAGTTTAGCTCAAGGTTTGATTGATATCGATCTCAAAATCCATCGGTTCGACCAGAAAGATAAGTGCGAACAGCGAAATTGTTTTTACAGGCTTTTTAATATAATTAATGATTATGCCGAATTAAGTCATAACCCAATCAAATTACTTCTTGCTGCTTTAAGTACCAAATTACTTGACTCAAGAGACAACTTTCAAGCAGACCCTTACGATACATTTGATGAAAAAGCTGAGTTGCTATCTAACCAGATCCCCAAGTTAATTTCAGAAGTCCTTTCGATTTGGGAACATTCAGATCCAGAAGATCTAAAATTTAGGCTTGCAACGATCATCTTATTTTCGGCAACCAGCGGAGGGCTATCTAACCTCCCATCCATGGTAGCTCTACTACACCAACTCCAAACTGAAAGTAAATTTTTAAAAAAATTAGACAACGATTTCTTTATTGAACTTAGATTTCAAGATAAATGCCATGAAACGAATGCGTTTTCGGTTCAAGGTGAGCACCTGGAAACACTTCGTCGTTGGTACCCTGACGAGATCAGTTTGGCAGCGATCATAGGTTTTGAAAAGTTAGGGAAAAATAATGGAAATACAAATTATCTATTGCCTGGGTTGCTCAAATACATGTTAAACAAAGTAAATCTCCATTCTGATGTTGGTACACCCTCACCTACGTTATTTTTAAAAGCTTGCGCGCTTTATCTTCAACGTAATGAATGTTGCACCGTTGACACGTCACTCAAGAACTACGCGAATGGCGAGCTCTCAAGCGCATCTATGAGCCTGAAGAGTCTTTATGCCCTACATAATCTCAGTGTAAATAGTAAAACCGATTTTGATAAATTTAAAAATTCTAGTAAAGAGTTGGCTGAAAATAAAAAAAAACAGCTAAATCATACTGATAAATTTAACGGTACTTTTTCCATTGAAGAGTTTTATATCGACCTATGCGTAGCTTGCAAAAAACACAATAAGCACGGTCACATAAGATCTCAAAAAGAGGCTAGGCAGCAATTAGCGCAAGTTCGAGTTAAATACGAGTCAATGCCACCTGCGGCTGAAGTACTGCTCGACTGGCTTTCGAGTAAATTAGAAAGTAAAGACTGGTGCAATAATTCGGCAACCCGCAATTTACACGCGATTGGGAAGGGTTTTTTAGAGGTGGTGGGTACAGACCAATTAGATGATGCTGACGGAGCTGACATGCAGATCCTTTTTGAACTGATTGGCGAAAAAAGATTTCAAGAAGACAGTGAGTCATATCGTGCTCTGGTTCAACTATTGCTGCACGCCCATGTAAAATTTCAAATAGCGCTGCCTGATGAAATGATTGCCGGGCCAATATCAGTTACGCATGTCAGAAGCGAATTAGTGAGTGAGCTAAATTTTCAACGGCTTAGAGAAGAAATGCAAACAATCTATAAAAGTTCATCGACACTTATTTGCCATTCTGTCGATATCATTTTAATTCTAGCAAATCGTTTATTTATGCGACCTAGCGAGATTCTAAGATTGAGGGTGAGAGACATCGAAATTTCTAAAATGTCTTGGATTACCGTTCGCCCAAGTATCTGGTCGATTCTCAAAACAGCCAGCGCAAAAAGAAAGTTGCCTACAAAGTTACTTATTTTGCCTCAAGAGTTTGATTTATTTCTTCAATTTATAAAAAAGAGACGTCATCAAACCGAAGATAGGCCTAATGCTTTATTGTTTTCACAACTAGTCGATAGTGATATACCTATTTCGCTAGCACAGATAAGTAATAATATAGGGAGTCTTCTTAGCAGCTACCAGGGTGAGCCAACTCGTTTCTATGCGTTGCGTCACACTGGGATATCATCGCTTCAGCTCATGCTGCTGGGCAGTCAAAGATTGCACTCAAGGTACTTAGCTCATAATGCTCAGCAAATAACTACGATTAAGACTTTCTTATGCTGTAATGACACCGATAAATATTTTCAAATTGCGGCATTAGCCGGCCATCTGACACCAAGAATAACTTTATCTACATATGCCCATTTTACCGATTTACTACTTTATGAAAGTATATTTTTTCAAACCTACAATTTAACGTTAAATGTATGGCGAAAAATTTTAAAGGCCCGCCCATCAACCCTCAGAAAAGCTATCGGCAGTGAAGACCGAGACAACGCTATAATACCGACGCCTTCGGATTTTATCTTTACGCAAGCAAAGGCTTTGTGTAATCACGACCTAAGTTTACAGCAAGTAATGCATAAGCCTGAGATGGCAACTATTGTATCACCTGATAACGATCTGGAATCTATTTATCAAATACTAAAGCTATACGATAAGCATGACTCAGTAAGCGAGGTATCGTGGAGGCTTGATTATGACGAAAAGTGGATCGCCGCAGTAATAAACACGGCGAAGAAAATTAAAGAGCATTACAAGACTTCCAGAGGGAAACCCAGATTGTTTCCCAGCCAATTTGAGGGTATATGCCCAATACAGCCAACATCAAATATAGAAAAACTAGATGCTGAAAAAATTATCAGACGTTTAGAATCAGATAAAGCTCGGTGCAAAAGTCTTAAGCCAGCAATACATCATGTATTTGATACTATTTCCCAAGATCATCCAGAAATAAGTTTTAGCAATCCGACTCACCTAAAATCTTTTATGAATACACTCAACGGGGTTATTTCATCTGGTCGCTGGCACGCATCTCTAAAACCTACCACCGATAATATCGACGCATGCTTTGCTATGTGGAACAAGACATTAGCTAGTGAAATTCGGATTTGCTCAGATCGTAAAAAGAACAAAAAACTATTTCCCCATGGCCAGCTTTCAATCCAATATTTAAGGGTAGATAGCCTGAAAGTAATTAAAGAGTTCAAGTCCACCGTCAAATTTAACAAGTATGGATCAAATGCTTTAAAGTGGGTAATGCATTTAGTGGCGATATATTTAGGAGCAACCAGTTTAATCGACAATTAAGTTGTAATGACAATAAAAAAGACTAGGTATAAAAGTTCAGCAGTTGGTTTACCACGGTGTTTTATCAACTTTGAGTCGTATCATTTATGTCATTCTTTTTCTTTGGAAATCATTCTGTTTTCCTATTAAAAGCTCGGACGTTACAGCTATACTAAAGCTGACTAGTTAATGGTTTGAGAGAGTTAAGCATGACAAAAACACAGGATAACCAAGAAATCTCAGTTAAAATTCTAAACCAAGAATTGAATGAGTTTTTTGGTGACCAAAAATCTTTTTTGGATGAATGGCTCAAAACTCCACTACAAAGATTGAGTGGTCGAACCTAGCGACTTTTTCGACAGTAGTGAGAAAAGGGGAGCACTTTATCAGGTGATACAAGAAATGAAATACGGTGAAACTGCTTAACTAATTTGAACTAATTCTCAGCTTTAATAATAAAAATTCGGTCGTTATGTTAACAACCACATGAAATCACGCTACTACAAGTTGTGCTGTTAACCATAACAATCCAGATATGTAGTCAATATCACTCATTTTTAACAACCTCTAATTGACTCGCACTCACCCAATGAGCCAGGTGATTTTTACTTTCCCCCCGTTCCCTGATGATGCCAACAGATGGGGCAGATACTGTTTTATCGGTTAGGATCAATTAATTATCTGACAAGGACTTCCTTAATGCTTTGCTTGATGTTTCTTGGATTTCTTTAAATTCGTATTCGCCCTGCCCCACATAACCACCAATATAAAACTTGTCTTCTTTTGAGTGAAAAACAAGCCCTTTCCCAACAAAAATTAGCAGCTCATGGATATCATTAGTCATACATATTGTCTTGTTCGGTTAACGTATTTATAGCATAAGTGAGCGGTATGATTGACGCAATTAATCAAATTGGACTTTCACATTCTTCGAGCTTTAACATAATATGAAAACCATGACGCTGAGAGTTGAAAGATATCAAGCGTTGCAAGAATCAGCATAAATCATAGTAAGTTTAAAAACTGGCTGATATTCTATTTACGACAAAGTCGCACGGTAATTAGACCGACATAATCCCTTGGTAATGACACCACTAAAAGCTATGCGGTTTCTTTGGTTTTAGGTAAGCTTTGCTCGTAGGCTTTTACTTTTCCTTTAAGTTCAGCATTTTCAATGATCAACTTTGCATTCTGATCTGCTAAACCTTTAACTTCAGATTGAACCGAACTTAATTCACTTTCCAAAAGCTCAATAGATTCGTCCGCACTGGCCTCGCAACCTTTAAAGTACTCAATGCTTTTATGATGTTGATCCATTTGGTTATCTAGGCGCTTTTCAAACATCACCTGACAGCGGGTGTACGCCTGCACAACCAGACTTTCCAGTGTCTTTTGCTGATTAGAAATCAAGTATCCACAAGCATCAAACAACTCGGTTGGAAGATCATCTATGGTGAGTTGTGCGCCCTCTTCACCTGTGGCACCTCCGCGCTTTTCTTCATATGTATTCCACACGCGACGAATACGTTGTAAACCACCACGAAAACCAAGCTGGGCTCTTATCGCGCCTGGATTTGGCACCTTTCCTTTATGCTCTAAGGCAAGTCCTGCTTCAATAATTTCTTTTTCTTTCACTTCGGGATGACGAGCCATCATTAAATTCCTTTAATTAATTTAATTAGTTGCGTTAATTTGAAATCTCTATCTTCCATTATTGGTACATTAGCTCAATTGTCTGAGGTACACAGATTGTGTTAGATGCAGCTGTTTTAGATTGCTTATCAAACCTACTTTCAGAAAAATGATTCAGACATGAATAAAAGCTATTCACATTGAAGCTGTCGCGCTTACTGGCAAAGCCAATGGTTAGCAAATAGCGCATTTGATATTGTAAAGCTGGTGACTTTTTTGCTAACTCTTTGAGTGGTGAGCTACAAATAGATAGGGTGATATCCTCAATATCAACTCTCGCCCCGATAGCAGATAAGGTTGATTCAGAGGTATATTTGTTGACCTTGCCGGCTTCGTGAACCATTGAGAAAGCAATGGCCAAATCTCGCTGTTCGGTATCTAGGTCTGCATTTTTTAACAGTTTTTTCGCCACCAGCAATGTTTTGGATAGTAAGCAGTTATTAATACTCTGCTTAAGCCCTACGCGAGTGGGGCGATTTATATACTTTGTTGCAACATCACTTTGTAAAAGTGTTTGCGAAACAAACCTCTTTAAATGCAAGTTATCAATGGATTGAAAGAGCTCAACAGCACCTTCAAGTAATGATGGAAAAGGGCATAACGCCGATGGCAGAGATTTAATATCTAGGTTACTTATCAGCTTTTCTTGTGGAACGTTCTCTAAATACACGCACCGCAAATAAGGTTTACCTAGGTGCGTTTTGACACATACCTCGACATGAACAAGTGAGTTAGCTTGGAACGAAGAAAAAAAGTGCCTTTGGTCAAAGCAATAAACTTTTACCGTTGCGGTGCTATCAGATAAACCAATTTCCCAATATGCCTCCCCGTTTTTGCCATGTTTCTGCAAACAAGCAACCATGAAATATCTGCCCTTAAAGCGTTTAAACGTTTTTGCATCAGAAAGAGTTGGTTGAATAGACTTAAGCATTAGCCGCTACTCCCACTACTTTTGAAAACATTCTGTTAGCAACTGCTCCATCTTGAGTGAAGGGTTTTATATTCGACTTTGCCAATTCATTTTGATTAACCATGACTAAGTCCCCCTGCCGCCATTGGAATAGCCATGGCATTCTGTGAAAATTTACACATATCCTTTTGGATAGTTTCCCAAACATAAAGGATCTTACGTCCACCAAACGGCCGGATGTAATGGATCCCTTCAATTAAAACGGAATCTTTGAGCCGTTCGCGGATCGTACGGCTATCGTATTTGATGAGTTTTGATAACTCACAGGTTGTTAAATAGTGCTGACTCATTCGTAATCTCCTAGTAATTTAAAGTGTTTTTGTTTCGCTAGAGATACAATATTACACTTATAGGATGCATGTCAAGTACTTTTGTGTCGTTAAAGACACTTTTAGTTGCTTTAACGACATAAAATGTATTTTATAAGAACCAAAGGGTCCGCGACGTCTAAAAATTTTAGATGTAGTCAGAGATACCGGAATAAATAGGAGTACAGCCAATCGGCTTTACCACGAAAGTACTTCTAGTATTGATTTTGAAACGCTTGAAAAACTCTGGACTATTTAGAATCTGACGTTGGTGAGTGGTTAGAAACAATTAAGTGATAAATCAAAGGGGAAGAATACAAACACATGGAAATGCATATTACCGATGCAAGAATCTTCAAACAGTAGCGGGGGATTATCTGTGACAGGGTGTAATTATCTCAGTAAATTAACATGAGTTAATTATGGATATTCAACAAAAAACCAAACACTGGGAAAATGTTTTTGAGCGGCAACAATCTGCTGGTTTGAGCATTGTGAAGTTTTGTCGCAATAACAAAATAAACATATAAAATTTCTTCGCCTAGCGTAAACGCCTTATTAGCCAAATACAGATTTCAATAACCGCACTATATGCCAATCCATGATTATTTTATTAGCAACTTACTATCATTGCATGACGACTAAAAGTCGTTAACTTTGGATATAATGCATTGGCTCAAGTAACA
>JBLIBL010000149.1:0-7253 GCA_047633355.1 Polaribacter sp. | reverse complement strand
TAATTGGCGCTGACCCTAGAGAGATTATTTGGACGTCAGGCGCAACAGAATCAGATAATTTGGCGATTAAAGGTATTGCAGAAGCTAACGGCAAGGGCCATATTATTACCAGCGCATTTGAGCATAAAGCCGTTCTAGATTGCTGTACCTACTTAGAAACAAAAGGTTTTAGCGTGAGTTATTTAGTCCCTAATTCTAACGGCTATATTTCAGCAGAACAGGTTGCCTCGATCATTCAAGAAGACACGATACTGATAACAATAATGATGGTTAATAATGAGTTAGGGAGCATACAACCAATCGCTGAAATAGGTGAAGTTGCTCATAAAAACAATATTTTATTCCATGTAGATGCCGCACAAGCAGCAGGAAAACTCAGTATCGATTTAAACTTGCTTAAAGCTGATTTTATGTCTTTTTCGGCGCATAAAATTTATGCGCCGAAAGGCATGGGCGCGCTTTATGCGCGAATCAATCAACAACCTAATGTTACCGCTCAAATTCATGGTGGAGGGCACGAAAGAGGCCTACGCTCAGGCACTCTAGCCACTCACCAAATCGTTGGAATGGGCTTAGCTTTTGAGCTTGCGCGTCAAGAGTTAGAATCGAAACAACAACATACTTTTGAATGTAAACAGCTTTTTATAGAAGGTGTAATGGTTATTCAAGGGATTTCAGTGAATGGCGGTATTGAAAACCACAAAACAATAGAGAAAATGGTACCCGGTATCATTAACCTTCAATTTGAAGGCGTTGATAGTGAATTGTTAATCATGGCATTCAAAGATCTCGCTATTTCATCCGGATCTGCTTGCACATCTGCGAGCGTAGAGCCTTCTTATGTACTAAAAACTATTGGTTTGTCAGATCAAGCCTCGCATAGCTCACTGCGTTTCTCATTTGGTCGTTTTACTACCAAAGAAGAGGTTCAAACAGCCATTGATGTTGTAAAAAATGGCTATCAAAGGCTAAAAGAGCTGTCTGTTGATTAATGAAATACTGGAACCTAGCTTGAAATTGACTACAATTTGAGCGGAGTGCAAAAATAGAGAATAAATATGATAATATTTTTAAATAAAGGCTTGTGTTTTTTTTTAAATAACGGATAATGCGCTCCGCATCGGGTCGTTAGCTCAGCCGGTAGAGCAGTTGACTTTTAATCAATTGGTCGGGCGTTCGAATCGCCCACGACCCACCATATCCATGAAAAACACTCAAATTTGAGTGTTTTTTTTTGCCTAGCGAAAAACATCAGAAATTGCTAAAGTATCAATAACCTTTTATAGCTAGAAAAATGAATGAACAAGTATTTATACTCATGGTTTTTTATTCTTTCAACTGTACACAGCTCTTTATTAATAGCAGAATCAATGGTTGTATCCGATAGCCTTACCCGTCAGCAAGTTATTGCATTTAAATCAACAACTCTAAAGATAGCCCTTTTGAATGCCGAGTATCCTGAACTTGCCGAATATAGTCAGCAATTTGACTTTAATAAGAGTAAGCAAGTGATTGCTTTTTTAAAAAAATCAAATGCTTATTCAAAAATTGAGATTATTTTACAAGATACTGAAATAGAAGATTTAAACCAAGTTTTTAAAATATCACAAAAAGTGATGGGCGGTCTTTATTTTCTAAACCGCAATAAAGATGATACTAATCAGTCAGTCAGCCAGTTTGAAACTATTAGAAATGTTTTACTTGATAACTTAGCGCGTTTAAAAAAGCAGAGTGATTCGTCAATTGGGAATAATAGTGAGTTTTTGATTAAAGAAACGGAAGTGCAATTAGCTTTATTAGACAAGCAACTTATTATCGTAAAGCAATCGCTGGAAAGCCTTACTGATGCAGATAAGCTATTTTTAGAAGAAAACTCCGAATGGTTTAAAAAGCAGTTTTAATAGGCTAGGAATTAAACGGCTTGGTAAATCATATGAGACTAATAAACAATAAAAGACAACTAAAGTATGGGTGACAACTGCTTGAACAATGCTGATATAATGTGTGAAGTTGAAGATTTTGTTATTAACACACCTGTAGGCCTATTGGCTATTAAAGTAACAAATGATGAAGTCATTAGAATTGACCTCAATTCTAATGAGTCAATTACTAGCGCACGTTCTTATTTTGCTAAAGAAGTGCAAAGGCAAATAAACTGCTATTTCGAAGATGCATCTTTCAAGTTTAATCTAAAGTTAAACGCAAAGGGAACGGGTTATCAGCGAAAAGTTTGGTTAGGTTTACAAAATATTCCTTTAGCGCAAACGATGACCTATGGTGAGTTGGCATCTAAAATAGTTTCTGGCGCTAGGGCAGTCGGTAATGCTTGTCGGAATAACCCCATTCCATTAATTGTACCTTGCCACAGAGTTGTTTCAACTTCTGGTTTGGGTGGATTTGCTGGTAAGTTGGATGGTCAGCTAATTGATATTAAAAAGTTTCTTCTTGTCCATGAAGGTGCTTTACTAATATGATGTTTAAGTTTACGTAAAAGATTTGAGCAAAAGGATTAGATTTAGGTAAAGTGATACGAACACTTGTCTTTTATCTGAATATTTAAACCGTTTGTCTAAGAAGCTTGCAACCTGCTATAGTCGCTTGCATCATATGCTTACCATCAAAACAATGTTTAAAATAAAGAGTATTTAAATGAATTTTTTTAGTCTGAATAGAAGTATGAAAAATCCGAAGCTGATATCGACATTAATTTTATCAATCTCATTAAGTTTGGCAAGTTGTGCTGAAGATAATAACGAAAAAAATCAAGATGCGGCTAAAATTGCTAGTACCAAGCAAAATACAAATAATCCAGTAGGCATCAATGAGTTATCTCTTGATGTTATTAAACAAAAGCTTGAAAAAGCGTTACCGGGCATTGCAATCACCGATATTGAAGTAAGCCCATATGATGGCATGTATCAGGTTTTTTATAATGGACAATTATTATACGTATCAAAGGACGCTAAGTTCTTAATGACGGGCAACTTGTTAGAGATTAGATTAGGTCAACCGGTTAATCATACTGAACTTAGCATGGCAAAAAAAGCGGCGGAAGCGGCTCCTGACAGAATATCAACTATCGCTTCAATAGACGAAAGTGATATGGTAGTTTTTAAGGCTAAAGATGAAAAACATGCCATTACCGTTTTTACCGATGTTGATTGTGGTTATTGTCGAAAACTGCATAAAGAAGTTCCAGAATTAAATGCCGCTGGCGTGACAGTCAGATATTTAGCTTTTCCGAGAGCTGGATTAGGTTCATCGGCACATAAGAAATTAGTCTCGATATGGTGTGCAAAAGACCGACAATCAGCGATGAATGACGCAAAATTAAAACGCAAGTTCAGCGATGCGACATGCGATAACCCTTTAGATTCTCATTATCAGTTAACTAGGGAGTTTGGATTGTCTGGAACACCGGCTTTAATACTGTCTGATGGTGAACTCATTTCTGGTTACGTTCCGCATGAAGAACTGATTAAGCATTTACAAAGTAAAAAAAAGTCGCCACCTTTGACAGAAATCAGTACTGATTCAATCAAAAATGCGAAAGATAAAGGTTAAGCTTCAGGTTGAAATTAATCTTTTCAATAGGTGAACATTCATTGGAATGTTCACAACAACTCAATACACTAAAAATACAACAAACATCCTTTCACTATGCCAGAGTTTGACGTAAAGAATTTTTTATCCACTCTCACGTTACGACCTGGCATTTATAAAATGCTTAATCAAACCGATGAAATAATTTACATTGGTAAAGCTAAAAATCTAAAGAATCGCGTATCTAGTTATTTCCAAAAAACCGATCACGTTGCAAAAACAAAAGTCATGGTGGCGCAAATCGCGCGTGTCGAAGTGATGGTAACCGCGAGTGAAAATGATGCGCTAGTTCTAGAGCAACAACTGATTAAAAAACATCGACCTAGATACAACGTTATATTTAGAGATGATAAATCTTACCCCTATATTTTACTCTCAGATGAAGAATATCCACGTTTAAGTATTCACCGCGGCAAACAAAGTAAAAAAGGTGAATACTTTGGACCTTTTACAGGCAGTACGGCCGCTCGATATAGCATCACGTTAATGCAAAAATTATTTGCCATTAGGCAATGCGAAAACAGTACTTTCAATTACCGCTCAAGACCCTGTTTACAATACCAAATAAAGCGCTGTAGTGGATCTTGCGTTAATAAAATAAGTAAACAAGATTATCTCAAAGATGTTGAGTTAGTTAGATTGTTTTATCGAGGTAAAAATGATTCAGTTGTTAATGCTTTAAATCAAAGGATGGAGCAAGCATCCGAATCGTTAGAATTTGAACTAGCGGCTCGTTATCGCGATCAGATGATCCATTTAAGGCGAGTTTTAGAGAAACAGTCGGTTCATCATTTAAATCAAAATAAAATGCTCGCCATTGATGTTTTATCAGTAAAAATGGTGGAGAAAGTTGCTGTCGTATTTTTACTGCAAATTAGAAATGGTATGGTTCAAGGGAGTAAACAGTTTTTCCCTAAAGTTCCACCGCAAACATCACAAAACGAAGTACTTAAATCATTTCTTGAGCATTATTATTCTCAGAATGAAAATGAGATTCCACATGAATTAATCTGCGAGCATTTAAATGACTTAGAAACAGAAGTTAAAAATGAGATTGAAAATATTTTATGTCATTTAGCTGAGCGACAAGTGAAAACTTTAACACAGGTAAAAACCAATAAATTAGCTTGGTTGAATATGGCTAGGAATAATGCGATTCTTTTATTAAAGTCAAAAATAGAAGCTAAAACTCATACTCAAAAACGATTACAACTGTTAATGGAAGAGTTATCCCTCGACCGCTTGCCGATAAGAATGGAATGTTTTGATATTAGTCATTTTCAAGGGGAGGAGACCGTTGCGTCTTGTGTTGTTTTTGAGCATGGCATTGCAAAAAAATCTGATTACAGACGTTTTAATATTAATGATGTTGCTAAAGGCGATGACTATGCAGCGATAGAGCAAGCTGTAAGACGACGTTTTAAGCGTTTAGTTAAAGAAGATGCTAGATTACCTGATTTATTATTAATAGATGGGGGGAAAGGGCAGCTAAATCAGGCTCAAAAAGTCTTGGAGGATCTGGAGATTTCTGATGTTACATTAGTCAGTGTGGCAAAAGGGAGTGATAGAAAAGTAGGCATGGAGCAAATATATTTTCCATCCGAAGCTATTGCAAAACGATTAGACGAAGACTCTCCCGCATTGCATTTAATACAGGCAATTAGAGATGAAGCGCATCGTTTTGCGATTACTGGGCATCGAGGTAAGCGTGATAAAAAGCGAAGAACGTCAACCCTTGAAGGTATAGCAGGAGTCGGCGCTAAACGTAGGAAAGCTATTATTCAGCACTTTGGTGGTTTACAAGAAGTTACAAGAGCAGGAATAAATGATTTAATGAAAGTTGATGGAATTAATAAATCGTTAGCCATTTCGATTTATGATTATTTACATTAATTGGATATCTGTTGTCTTACGTTTTATATTAATTGTATTTGAAATCAATGAATTAAAATACTAGTTGTAGATGACCATGCATCAAGTACAGGATCGTTTCCTGGAACTATTGTATCGCAGAACAAAAACTGGAGAAACTGCACTGTATTTACATATTTTGCTGATTTTTTAAGTTTTTTACAAGTCGCTAATTTAAGTACGCTTTCAACGGGACGTGAACGATCTTTTAGGCTTCGACCAGGTCAAGGTTTTACAATGAATGGCTTTCTTCAATCGATGCTAATTGACGGATTCCCTACATTTTCTTATACCACAGTTACATGTCAAATGACTTCTCCTATCAGGAGGTGGTCTATCAAGGATATCAGCCTATCACTGAAACTCTAATTGATGGTGATTGTCTGGATGACGTGATTTATGAAGTTTTTGTTAATTAGCCGGTTTTCGTTTTAGAGGCATAAGACGACATTTAATAAAACCCACGGCTAACTTGAGTGGGTTTTTATTGAAAATCTCTAGCAGTTTCGATTTATGATTAATTTCATTAGTGATAGAATGTCTAAAACTTAACTTTGACTAGGGTCGGAGTCGCATGGAATTGAACTTATTCATAAGCAGCAAATTTTTTACTGGCTAATCATTAACCTAATACTTTGATTTTTTGCGACTCCGACCCTTGAACCTATAACTTTTATGAATATTGCTAATTTACTCACATCTTTCAGAATCCTGTGTATTCCTTTACTCGTGCTATTCTTCTACTTACCCGTAACTTGGGGACAAACCACAGCAGCAGTTATATTTGCAATAGTCGGCTGGACGGATTGGTTTGATGGTTGGGTCGCGAGAAAATTTGATATGCAGTCTAGATTAGGCGCATTCCTTGACCCCGTTGCGGATAAACTAATGGTTGCAGCCGCTTTAGTCCTATTAGTAGAACAACATGCCACTATTTGGATAGCCGCGCCAGCCGTTGTCATTATTAGCCGAGAAATTACGGTTTCCGCTTTAAGAGAATGGATGGCAGAATATGGCGAGCTTTCTGCAATAAAAGTGATCAATATTGCAAAATTTAAAACGTTAATGCAATTATCGGCTATTTTCTTTCTACTTTTAGCTGGAAAAGAAGAGTCCATTACCTCGATCTTTGACCATTCTTGGTTATATATTTGGGGTTATGTCTTTATGTACATCGCAGTAGCCTTAACGCTTTGGTCAATGGTGGTCTATTTAAAGGCAACTTGGCCTTTATTAAACGCTGAAACGCCTGAAAAGTAACCATTATGCGCTTTTTTTGAACAGATTTTTAAGTTGTCTTACGCTCTTATAAATTGAATGTGAAAAAGATCAAAAACTTCTAATATTGACGCTTGACAGAAAATAATCTTACTGTAGAATGCCCTGCACTCGACGCGGGAATAGCTCAGCTGGTAGAGCACGACCTTGCCAAGGTCGGGGTCGCGAGTTCGAATCTCGTTTCCCGCTCCAAATTTTTTTGGTGCACGCGCCAAGTAATAAAGAAGTAAAAGACCTCGGTTTTAGCCATAAAATCTGAGGTTTTTTAGTCTTAAATGCGTCGAATATTTAAGACTAAAGTTAGTAGTATGTAAAACTAGTAGTATGTAAAAAGATTATGGCTGGGTGGCAGAGTGGCCATGCTGCGGACTGCAACTCCGCCTACGCCGGTTCGATTCCGACCCCAGCCTCCAAATTTACATATGGTTTTACGAGCAGTTTTTACAAGTTAGCCCTTATAT
>JBLIBL010000148.1:0-7289 GCA_047633355.1 Polaribacter sp. | reverse complement strand
TAGGTACATCAATAATTAACTTTGTGCAAAAATTGTCAAAACACAAAATTGGCCTGTATCTACTTGTAATATTACTAATAATAATACAAGTGTACTTTTCGTTGACGTTCCCAAGTGATGAGAAAAAGATAGAAAATCTATCATCATCAGCTTTCTATTTTTTCTTTTTTATTACAGGTATGCTTTTTGTTCGCAGTAACGTTATTTGGCAAGCAATATATGACCAACGATTTTATAATTTAATGTTGTTAGTATTAAGCTCAGTACTCTTTTATTCGTATTATTATTCTCCTGACTTGAGCGAATTTTTGTCACTTGATATACGATGGTCTATTTGGTGGGTAGTTTGTTGTTTAGTTGCATGGTCTGCATTTTTAACTATCTTAGGTTATGCACAGTTCTATTTTACAAAAACACCGAAATGGTTAAGTCTTAGTAACGAGTTAATCTACCCTTTTTACATTTTTCATCAAACAGTAATTGTAGTAATAGGCTATTATGTCATCGCATGGCAAGCGCCTATATCGTTAAAGATTATCTCTCTTTTCGTTTTATCATTTTTAGTGACTAGCGTAATTTGTTGGTTTATTATTAAACCATCAAATTTTTTAAGGTTTTTGTTTGGTTTAAAGCCTAAAAATAATGTTGTGTCAGTGGCTTATAACAAGCCAATTAAGCGGGACTAAATACAGCGGGCTTGTTCGCTCCGCTCCATTTCATCTCATCTCGCGATATTTAGCCCCATATTGGGGCGTAATATTTTCATTCTTACATAGAGTTATTAAATGAGTTAAGTCGTAAAAGTTCCAGAAAGAAATCATCTCGTATTTGAGTCAAAACTCGCATTCGTTCTTATACCACTCGTTGCATTATTAGGCGGTGTTGGTTTCGGGATGGCTTTAGCTATTCAAGCCGCAACAATTCCTATGCCTTGGTTATTTTTTTTATTGGTCATCCCTGCACTTTCTTTTATTTATCTAATGAAGCATTATTTTAAAAAGATTGATTGTGCCGTAAAATATAAGTCGTTAAAACAGGACAAAAAACAGTTTTTTTTTGCTCCTTCGTCGCTAATTTTAGCCAACTATTTTATTGCCTCCTAATGGGGCGTTAAATGCCCGTAATAGCAAAGTCGATCGCTGCAATAATTTCATCTCTTAATGATTCAACTGAACCAACAGGATTTTTAAGTAACTTTACTGACATTGATGAGATCTGGGGTGTGAGTAAAACGAATTGTTCATTTTCATATTCAACCACTGGAGTTAAGCCATCCATTTTTTCATTTCTAAAATGAGTGAGCCTTCCTAAAGGGATCACTATTCTCGTTGCAATATCGCTAATTAACGCATTTTGGATATCAATTATATATGGGTAAGCTTCTCGGCTTTTTTTACTAGGATTTATATATACATCAAATTGCGACATTAAAACTCTCTAAATTCGTCACCAAAACAGCCATTTTCATCTACAAAATCATTGTAGGCTTTTATAGCGTTTTTATTTTCTTTTACCCATTTTTTAGCTTCAATGTTTTTTAATTTATCCTTTAATGCTTGCTCTAAGGTAGCAGATAAATTAATGTTAAGTGCTCTCGTTCTTTTGAGTAAGTCACTATTTAGGCTAAGGTTTGTTGCTTTTTTTGGGGCTTCTAAATCGTATAATGCTTGCATATATTACTCCAAGTGATTATTATGTTTATTATGCGCACTTTAATGCGCATTGTAAAGGGCGTATAACCAGCCATTAAAGCAGGACTTTTAACCGTTGGTTAGGTTTCGCTTCACATTTTAACCAACAATTAAAAGCCTCTTAATGGGGCGTTGAGGCTGTAGAATAACTAATTCAGCCAAAATCACTAAATTTTTGTGTTCCTGCATCACGCTGAAGACGATTTACTCGATATAGGTAATGCATTTGGTACCCCCATTTTAGGGGGAATTCATAATAAACGAGTTATTCTACAAGCTCGTTATGCTATTTAAATTTAACCGAGCATTTGAAGCTCATAATTACAAAAAGGAAATAAAATGAATAAAGTTTTAGCTGTTGTTTTAGTCACTGCGTCACTAATGGGCGGGTGTACTAGTGTGCCAATGGAGTCAAAAGAGAATAGTGAGCAAGCAAAACAGTTTAACTCGCCATCTGAAGGTAAGGCTGGTTTATATGTTTATAGATCAGGAAGTTTTGGTGGAGCATTGAAAAAAGACGTCTGGTTGGACGGAAAATGTATTGGCGAAACAGCCCCGAATATGTTTTTTTATGAAGAAATAAATGCTGATAGTGAGCACAAGGTTTCAACAGAATCAGAATTCTCACCAAATGATCTAATTGTGCAAACGGAAAAAGGTAAAAATTATTTCGTAAGCCAATATATTAAAATGGGTGTTTTTGTTGGTGGTGCTGGTGTAGAACTAGTCGATGAAAAGAAAGGGAAAAAAGAAATATCTAAATTAGACATGGCTATAAAAGGTACGTGTAGTCAATAGCATAACAAATTGCTCAAACGGACATAAAATAGTTGGCCGTGCTCATTCTTCGCATGTATAGCCAACCATTTTATGCCGCTTAGCAAGGCGTTGGTATGACTCCCCACGTCAAGTTAAATACACTGATCCTTATTCATTAATTCAAGAACCCTTGTATTCACTTTTAGTATTAAGTGAGTTAACGCATAGAATGAAGCAAGTAATTTCGTCGGTTATCATACTGATATTCGTGGATTACTAACTTATTTGTTAGCAGCGACTACCTTACTCATTTCGTTGTGGCACCTGTCTTCAGTCTATGTTCGTGGTTCAATAGCGGTTAGGCTATTGCCATCCTAACGCCGTTGGTGGTTGTGCCACACCCGATGCTTGATCCCATGCGCTAACTCAAACCCTTTTTTTAGACAATTATTCATGCAGGAACTCTCGATATTCTGAGCTTCACATCAATCTTTGGTAGCACTACCTCGCGAGAAATAGCCCAGATATAAGCGATCATTTCTCTGGCGATGGCCGTAACGACCACATTACGATGTTTGCCTTTGTGCATAAGCCGATTATATCGTCTGCATAACCTCAATTGTGCTTACCATGCCATATCGATGATTTCTTTACTTAACCCTTCCTGACTTAATTGCATTTCTTTTGATATATTGGCGTTGTGTTTGTACGAGTGTGCACCTTCGACCAGTAGTCGTCTTGCACGGCTATTACCGCATTTGGTAATTTGGTAATAGCGTTTACCGCCACTTGAATGTTCACTTGGTACCAGACCAAGGTAACTCATTAATTTTCTGGGATGGTCGAATCGTGATAAGTCACTTAATTCGGTAATCACTCCTGTGGCCACTAATAAGCTCACACTACGGAGCGCCTGTATCGCTTTAACAACAGGATAAAACCGCCAGTTTTTCACTTGATGTGTCAATTCATTATCCAGCCTTTTGAATCGTTTTAGTCGCTCCGTAATGGTTGAAACCGCTTCTTTCAAAACAATTTTCTGACAAGGATGGGTAGCACTAATTCAGCGAGCCAACGCAAATACTGTAATGACCAGTTATCTTTTATTTTGCTGTTAATGTTGTTATGTAACAAAGAGTGCTTTAAGTTGATATTTAGCATCTTTTAAGTCTTTCATGCCGGTTTCACGTGCTCGGGATAAATCACGTACGGCTTTATCTTCGGGCTCAGGGACATAGATAGGGGTTAAATCTTCAGACTTGAGCAGCTTGGTAAGTTTGAGCGCATCACGTTTATCGGTTTTGATTTTCTCTCCTGGTTTTTTAGGGATAAGCGAAGGTGCGATGACATAGCAGCAATGATTAAGACTGGTGAGCAAGCGGTAAATCCAATAGCCACAAGGGCCAGCTTCGTACACAAAAATGAAGTGTGGCATCTGGGTATTTTGATTGTAATTGTCGCGCTAGTTTTTTAAAGGCGGCTTTATTACTGAGTATTTTACCTAGATGATTTGATTTAGCGCCACGTTGGTCTTCAATATAAGCGACTTAAGTAAATTTTTTATGAGTATCTAAGCCAATGAAAAGTATGTTATGTTTTATCATGCTAGCCTCTTTTTTTAGTTGTTTGACACACTAATTATAGCTCTGGTTTGTAAAACTACCCCACGTTTAGATGCTAGCACCTTGTGGGGAGTCATTGTGTCTATGGGGTTCAATATTACGGAGTACATATGAAATTTGAAGAAGCACAAAAGGATATGGACTCCTCATATTTTGGAGGCGGGACAGGTGTTCTTGTTTCTGGAATAGTGTGGGTTTTTGCAGGCTTCATCGCAATACTACATTCGAATCAAACGAGCATGCTTACTCTTTTTATTGGAGGTATGTTCATACATCCGTTAGCTATGTTGTTATCAAAAGTACTTAAGCGTTCTGGGAATCACAACCCTAAAAATCCACTAGGCAAGCTTGCTTTAGAAAGCACTATTATTTTATTTGTCGGTTTGTTCTTGGCCTTTTATGTTGCAAAACTACATGTGGAGTGGTTTTATCCAATAATGCTCATGGCTATTGGTGTCCGTTATTTAATATTTAATATTTAATACTTTATATGGTGCAAAAATTTATTGGGTTTTAGGTGCTATATTAATGTTATCAGGTATGTCTTGTATATTATTAGGAGCTAATTTCATTATCGGAGCTTTTATTGGTGGCTTAACAGAAATTATATTCTCTTTAGTCATTCTCAATAAATCAAAAGGTTTGATGTTAGAAACCGCATAAGCCATTCAAGCAGGATAAAAAACAGTTGGCTATTTGCTCGATATAGGTAATGCATTTGGTACCCCGATTTTAGGGGCAATTCATAATAAACGAGTTATTCTACAAGCTCGTTATAAGTACATAAACAGGGACGTGCAAATGTCGGAAAATGAGATCAAATTAATAGTTAAAAAGTATAAACGCAAAGCAAGCTTTACTTTGGTGCTATTGTGGTTATTTGCTGTTTTAGTTCATTGGCTTTTAGTTGGCCAATCAATAGAAAGTCACGCCACTTTAGGCATTCCCTACAGTTCATCAAATACAGGTTTTATCCTTGTTGTTCTTATTGTCGGATTGTCCGCAGTATTTCATTCATGTATAAATATTATTGAAAAATTACTGATTGAGATGTCCAATAAAGCAGTTGAAACAGCGGAGTAATTGTACTTATAACAAGGGGTTTCAAGTCGGACAAATTACAGTTGACTTTTTGTTCGTGCCTCACTTATTTTAGCCAATTGCAATTTGCCGCTCAAAACGGCGTTAAGTTTCGAGGAAAGTATGGAAATATTTTTAGAGTTACCAAATCACTTGAAATATATTATTACAGGCTTGGGTTCCTTGCTTGCAGTTTTAGGTCTATTTGTAGACAAAAACAACTCTCATTTTAAATTTATTGCCCCGATGTTTATTGTCTTGGTTTGCGTGCTTGGCTTTTTTCAGGCATCAGATGCAATAAATTCAGATAAAGATTCCGAAATAGCTAAAGATCAGCGTAGTAATTTATTAGTTTTAGTCGACAACTCCTCCATAGCCTCTTTAAGGACATCCTCATATTTAACGGATATTCTCTTGTCTCAACCAAAAATATTGAAGGACTTTGGTCTTACTTCAAAAAGAGCAGGCAAACCCCTTGAGAATCTTTCCACAGCTGAGCTAATAGAAAGTGAAATTCTAGCTGCTAATAAATATCGAATGGAATTGATTTCTAATAAACATCCTTCCAAAAGATTAAGAACAAAACTCTGGTACTACAACAAAGAGATTGATACTCCGGCGTTGGAAAGTGCTTTAAGGGAAATGGGATTCACAGTAGAAAACCAAATTGCTGAAGAAAATCAAGCTGACGATCTAACGAATGCAGTCTGGTATGGCCCAGATGTTGACTTCGAAGATTACAAAGCAGTTATTGTAAGCTTAATACGTGCGGGCATTGATATTCGAAGAACTGGGCCGTCTTGTAAAAACCTAATCGCTAAAAAAGATGTAATTGAAATTGGTTCAAGTGATCTGGCTTCTGGTTTAATAGATGGCATAGCTAAACCAACCAAAAGTATACAAAAAATACGAAATGCAAAGGACTTTGAAGATTTGAGAGACTTTAGCTGCTAAAACTTAACAAGGCAAAGCACAATCGCCAGCAAGCTGGCCAGACCTTCGTAGTTGGCATGTGTTTTCGGCGCTAGGCTTATTGTCTAAGCAGCAGTACGTTAAAGATTCATTTTTATATAATTCAGATTTAAAGGAACTTAAAATGCAAAACTTTATTATTATTTTTCTTCTAATGTGTATCGGATTTATGCAAGGTTGTGCGAATAATCAGACACTAACAGATGATGAAATTAGGCAGAGTATTGTTGATGAATTTAAAAGCAATAAGAATGAAGCGGGTCAACCGATTGAACTTGGTGGGACTTGCTCATACAGAGGTAGCTCAAACTCTTCTAGCGGTAAATGTTCATTAATGTCAATGCAACTTGCAGGAATGCCCTGCACATGTACCGCTATTAATGGTGTTCATAATGGCTCGGTTACAAGATAAACCGAAGAAAATTAATTAGGACAAATAACAGTTGGTTTTGTTCCTTCGTCGCTTATTTTAACCAACTGATATTGGCACATTATTTGGGCGTTATGCATCAGGAGATTACCAGTGGATATAATTGACCCAATATTATTCAGAGGAACTGAACGAATAATAGTTGTTCTCGGAGCAATTATATTCGCCTATATGGGCTATAAACTTTTCCTATTTGGTGTGAATCAAGGGAGAGGAAAGCTAGAAGTTAAATCCGAGGTTTTTAAAGTAATATTTTCAGGTAGCGGCCCTGGACTTTTCTTTATGGCTTTCGGCGGTGTGATATTAGTTTTTTCGTTGACTTTCGGTGGAGCCACTAACTCATCTGTTACAGCTCTTGAAAAGAAAGGCATAATATCTTCAATTAGTGAGTTACAAGAAAACTTAAATTTATACTTGTCGTCATTGCAGCCGATATTTGTTGACTACGAAAGAATTCAAACAAGAGAAATAGATAAGATTCTCACACAAAACAATGAAAGAATGAAGATTCTTCAATTATCTTTATCTGAGTCGGGTGGACTTACAGATGAAATACAATCCAAAATTAACTCTAGACTTGTAAAAACACAATTAGCTGCTGCTTCGGCTGTAAAGCAAATCCAAAAGCAAACCAAAGTTGCTCTTGAGCAACAAAAAGAGCTTTTAGAACAGCATAAAGAGTTAGAATTGATTTTTTCTCAGTTCAAATCGAAAATTTCGGAGTTAAAGTAAGTC
>JBLIBL010000147.1:0-7345 GCA_047633355.1 Polaribacter sp. | reverse complement strand
TTTACTCGTTAAGCAAGTTTTAAAAAATGGTGTTGGTGGAGTAAAGCAATTTGTTAACCCTCAAAAGATTGTTGTTTCACCAAATGGAAAGTTTTTGTACATCGCTTGTGCAGGAAGTAATTCCATTATTGTTTTTCATAAATTGGATACCGGACAATATACATTTTGGCAGGCTATAAACAATTCCGATATTGGTGGTTATGGACTAGAAGGTGCAGGTAGTTTAGCGATATCATCTGACGGTTCAAGAGTTTATGCCGCAGGAGAATCAGGTGTCGGGCTTTATTTGTTTAGGTCGGGCGATAATGGAAGGCTTAGCTTTAAGAATAAACTATTAAGCGTGGGTGATAATGAATTAAAGAAAATATCATCAATTACCCTTACTAGGGATAACCGACACTTGTTGGTATCTACTGGTAAAAATAATTCAGTATTTGTCTTTAAAATATAACCAAGATAAGCTTCACGAAACATAACACGTCACTAAAGTAGGACAAATAAAAGTTGGTTTTTGCTACTGCGTCGCTATTTTAACGTAAGGGTCCGGTGATAGACACCTATCAAATCAAACTAAAGTACTTAAACTGACTCCCATCAATCATGATGGGAGTCATTAATGAAAAATCGAACACGAGAAGAATGGCGAGAGCTATTCAAACAACAAACAGCAAGAGATATGTCTGTCGCTGCATTTTGCAAAGACCATAAGGTCGGAAAAAGCTATTTTTATAAACGTAAAAGTGACTTAAAAGTTCAAGTCAAGCAAGCATCATCCAATTTTATTAAGGTCAAACCGTCAACAAATAACCACGTTCAACCTCAAAGCATAAAAACTCAACCCGTGGTTCAGGCAGATGCAACCACACTCAAGGTTATTCAAGAAGAAAAGAACAAGTGTTATATATGCAATAATAGTGTCAAGTCGTACGCCGTTACGGTATATTATCTGGCGAGTTGAACCCATAGGTAAAGAGATAGCCACAAGAACAATGACAAGTTGCCAGCGCCAAAAGACGAAAGCTGCTAAGCCATTGCTTATTAAGGGCGCCTGGCAGGTTCGTTGAACGACTTAGCGCGATGTACCAATTAATGCGGATCCCCCAAAGGCATAGATCACCGTGTTTGTATGTAATGGGCGTAGTCTACCGTAAGATAAATATTCGATACCGTATGCTAGGTCAGGGAAAAATAATCCAGCGGAAATAAAAACACAGACAGCCATTCCGACAATGCCCCACAAAATAGTCATTATTGAAAATTGTTTGACAACTTTATAGTTATAGGTCAAAACTTGAGTTTCAGGCATGTTGTTTCACATTTATTATATTTAAATATGATTATTTTATACCAGTGCAATCGCGAATGATAAACGGTAAACACTTTTTTAATAACTTGATCTAGATCAAGTAAAATCAAGTGTGCCGATAATTGGCTTAAATTAGAATATGCTAATTTTTCTTTGATGACGAATAAAATGATTTTTTGTGTTTGTCCTTATTCATTATCAATTTATATCAAATTCTTTAATATATTAGCCAGATATTAAATCTGTCCTTTCTCCGCTAACGAAGAAACTTGATGCGCGGCTACAATTAAGTGATCAAGCAATCTCACATCAACTAAAGCCAAGGCAGTTTTGAGTGTTTTCGTAATATCTATATCGGAAATGCTAGGCTCAGATACGCCCGATGGATGATTGTGAGCGATAATGACCGCCGCTGCATTATGAAATAGGCATCTTTGTATGACTACTCGAGGGTGTACTGATGACGCATTAATTGTCCCAAAGAACAGCTCTTCATAAGCTAATACATGGTGTTGGTTATCTAAGAAAACCGCGGCAAACACTTCGTTTGGCTTTGATACCAGTCGTGATTGAACGTATTGCTTAACTTGCGCTGGATTTTTCATTACATCTTGTTGAGTGATTTGCTCTTCCATATGGCGCTGGCTCATTTCTAAACAGGCTTGAAGTTGGACGTATTTTGCTGTTCCTAACCCCTTAATACTACAAAATTCTTTTTCAGACGCACTGAAAAGAGACTTCAAGCTGCCAAATTGAGAAATGATTTCTCTAGATAGTTCGATAACATTTTTACCGCGAGTACCAGTACGGAGAAATATCGCTAATAATTCTGAATCTGATAGCGAATTTGCTCCTTTTTGAAGCAATTTTTCTCTTGGACGTTCGTTTACAGGCCATGAAAGCAAATTTGTCATAACAACTCCTTTTGTTAGTTGATTTTGTTCTTAGTTTCATTTTTCTCTGCTGTTAGTATATAAAAACTAACAAATAGTGTCTGTAGGACAAATGCTGTAAAAAGAGTGAGTAATAACCTATTAGTTTTGCTATGATTGAGAGATAGTGAATGTTTAGTTCGGTGAAATACTTTTAACATTAATAGATTACAAAAATAACTAGGTAAAGCAAAAATATAAAGCCAAAAAAGTTTTTATAGCTTATAAACTAATTGAAGATAAATTACCCTCGAATTCCTTGAAGTGAATAAAAAATATAAAATTAATCCCTCGCCAAATGATGAGACAAAAGCCAACATACTTCTTGGAGTAACTGGAGGTATTGCTGCGTACAAATCTGCAGATTTGGTGCGTCGACTACGTGATTTTAATTTTGAAGTTCGTGTCGTTATGACCAAGTCCGCTGAAGAATTTATTACGCCAATGACTATGCAGGCTGTCTCGGGTCATTCGGTTTATTGTGATCTCTTTGAATCTGAATCCGAAGCTGGAATGGGGCATATAGAGCTCGCAAAGTGGGCGGATGCGGTACTGATAGCGCCAGCTACGGCCAATTGTATTGCAAAACTAGCGCATGGAATTGCAGATGATTTACTAACAACTCTTATCTTAGCGACTAAAGCCCCATTAATAATAGCGCCAGCAATGAACCAACAAATGTGGGCTAACCAGTCTGTAAAACATAATTTATCCATTCTGACTTCTCGTGCAATCAAGGTGATAGAGCCTGCATCTGGCAAGCAAGCTTGTGGAGATATTGGTCAAGGAAGAATGCAAGAGCCGCTGCAAATAGCGCAAGATATTTCAAAGTTGTTTATAAAACAAAATAACACTAGCTTGAAAGGCAAAACAGTCGTGATTACGGCGGGGCCCACTCAAGAGTCAATTGATCCGGTTAGATTCATTTCAAATCATAGTTCTGGAAAAATGGGCTATGCATTAGCTGAGGCTGCGGTGGAATTAGGTGCTGATGTTACTTTAGTTTCTGGACCTGTTGCGCTTGCTATAAATAATATGAGTGTCAAATTAGTGAAAGTAAAAACAGCTGAAGAGATGTTATCTTCAGTAAAAGAGAACTTAAACCATTGTGATATTTTTATAGGTTGCGCGGCAATCGCTGATTATCGCCCTATCGATATTGCGTCACAAAAAATCAAAAAAAATAGTGAACAAATGCAACTTACTTTAGTTAGAAATCCTGACATTCTAAGATGGGTCTCAGAGAGTAGAAATAGTGACAATAATATTTTTGTGGTTGGATTTGCTGCCGAAAGTGAGAATTTAAAAGAGTTTGCAATGGGTAAACTTAACGATAAGAAACTCGATATGATTTGTGCAAATGATATTAGCTTGCCAAATTTGGGTTTTGATAGCGATAAAAATGCACTATTGATTTTAGATAAAAAAGGCAAAGAAACTCTCTTACCTGCAAAGTCTAAAAAGGAAATTGCAATAAAAGTATTAGCTGAGGTGGTTAACAATATGTTGTTAACTAAAAGCAATGAACGCTCAGTATTGAATAATAATATGGAGAATAGAAGTGAAAATAGAAATTAAAAAAAATTCCAAAGTTAAAGTGCCCAGAATGGACAGTAAGACTTTGATGTCTTACTCCTTACCCTATTTACTTTTATGTGTGTTAACTATTATTTTTGTTGCAATCGTTCAATATTATTTAGTTGTAATTGAACCCGCTAGCAAACGAAATTCAACCTTTGTGAACGTGACGATGACATCATACATGGAATTGGTTTTAAACCGATTAGATTCTATTGGTGATTCAACTCAAACGGTTTTAAGTGAACCATCCATCATTGAAACAGTTAACTCTGGGACGCCAGAAGAAATAACACGTCTAGAAAAACGTTTAGCTAATCGCTTACCTCTGGTTGATGGCGTAAGAATTCTTGAAGGAAATACACATGATGTGGATGAGTTGTCTGTTCCCCCGATTACAAACGTGACTTTACAGTTAATGCGAAGTATCGAAAGTGAAAATAGAGTGATGCATGAAGCGATTAATGCGGGACAAAAAAATCAGTATGTTGCTGTTCTTGTGAAAATAAGTAATACCAATAAAGTTGTTCTGGTAGGTGTTAGTTACGATATTTTTGCACGCGCATTACCTAAAGATAGATTAGTTCCTGGGTATTATGAGTTTTTACAAAATTTTGCTAATCAAAATAGAGTGATTACAAGTATGGGCAATGCGTCGCTAAAAGTTGGAGAACCAATGGGGATTGCTCGGCTTAATTCGACTCAATGGCGTGTGGCTTTTTGGCCGGCTAATCCAGATGATTTTTCATCAGATTTTGAGTTAATATTATTTTTTGGTGGCTTGATTATAGTTTTATCGCTAGTCGCAATTGGTGGTTTTATTGGATTAAGAAACTTACAACAGATGGTGCGAAGTGATGCGTCAAGTTTCTTACGTTGGTTAATTGATAGCGCAAAAGAAGATAAACCTTTACTCCTCAGCGATTTCCAATTACAAATTTTTTCAGATATGTCTCAAACATTAACTAGAGAAGGGTTTGAATTTGATCCTTCTGGTGATGTAAAAAAACGTGTAAAGAAAGCGAATGCAGAGCTAGATGCTTTAAGTGGATCGGAAAATACAGGTTCTTTAATTGCTTCATTAAAAACTGAAGGTAGAGGGTTAGAGGTTATCGAAAATGATAGCGGTATTCAGAAAGACAAGAATGAAGTAATAACATCAATTGTACCGGACTCAATATTCAGAGCGTATGATATTAGGGGAATAGTTGGTGATACTTTAAATTATCAAATTGTTAAAGAAATAGGTCGTGCGATTGGTAGTGAAGCTTTTGAAAAAGGTGAACAGAGAGTTGTAGTAGCGAGAGATGGTCGATTATCAGGACCAGAATTAATTGAGGCGCTAAAAGAAGGTCTTTGTGAAAGTGGCAGAGATGTAATCGATATTGGTGAAGTGCCAACACCGTTGCTTTATTTCGCAACACATTATTTGGATTCTAGTTCTGGCGTTGTACTGACAGGTAGCCATAATCCAAAAGATTATAATGGCTTAAAAATAGTGATTGCCGGGCATACATTATCTGGTGGTGAAATTTTATCGCTTAAAAAGCGCATTGACACTGGCAACCTAATGAAAGGAGAGGGTAGCCAGAGTACTGCGACGATTACTCAGGATTATATTAGTCAAATCACTAGTGATGTCGCCTTAGTTAAACCGCTTAAGGTTGCAGTAGATTGTGGTAACGGTGTTGCGGGTAAAATTGCACCTCAACTTTTACAGGCACTTGGCTGTGAAGTCATTGGGCTCTATTGCAAAGTTGACGGCAATTTTCCAAACCATCACCCAGACCCAAGCAAACCGGAGAATCTAAGAGAGCTAATCGAGTTGGTGAAAACTGAAAAAGCGGACATTGGTTTAGCGTTTGATGGTGACGGTGATCGTCTCGGAGTCGTGGATTCAGAGGGTAATATTATTTGGCCAGACCGGCAGATGATGCTGTATTCAATTGATGTACTTTCAAGAAATCCTGGCGCGGATATTATTTATGATGTGAAATGTACAAAAAATTTGGCCAAAGTTATCTCTAGTCATGGCGGAAAACCAATCATGTGGAAAACGGGTCACTCTCTTGTCAAAGCAAAAATGCGTGAAATCGGAGCATTGTTGGCGGGCGAATGTAGTGGTCATGTGTTCTTTAAAGAGCGCTGGTATGGTTTCGATGATGCACTATATACTGCCGCTCGTTTATTAGAGATCTTAGCGGGGGATGAGCGGAGTTCTACCGAGGTCTTTGCGGCATTGCCTGATAGTTTAGTTACACCGGAATTAAATGTTCCTTTAGCGGACGATAAAAAACATGATTTTGTTAAACGATTAGTTAAGCAAGGAGCCTTCGAAAATGGAAAATTGATAGCTATTGATGGTGCTAGAGTTGAATACCAAGATGGTTGGGGATTAGTAAGAGCATCAAATACAACAGCTAACTTAGTGATCCGATTTGAGGCAGATGATCAAGTCGCAATGGACCGAATTAAGAAGATCTTTAAGCAACAAATGTTAATGATTGATAGCAGTCTTGCTCTCGAATTTTAAAGAGAGTTAATTAATATTATGACGGCAAAAATACTATGACAACAAAAAAAAATAATAGAAAACAAGATATCTTACAAAGCTTAGCTTTGATGCTAGAAGAAGATTTATCTGAAAGAATCACTACGGCACGTTTAGCCAAACATGTCGGTGTATCAGAGGCAGCTTTATATCGCCATTTCCCTAGCAAAGCCAGAATGTACGAGTCTTTATTAGACTTCTGTGAAGAAAGTGTTTTTGCTATGATCAATCATATTAGTCAAAGTGATTTAAGTGGCTTAGATAAATGTCAAAAAATTTGTCAGTTGATTTTGGGTTTTAGTCAAAAAAATCCTGGCATTAGTCGTCTATTAATGGGCGAAGTATTACTAGGTGAAACTAAAAGGTTAAAGGAAAGAGTTTCACAATTTTTTGATAAAGTTGAAACTCAAATAAAGCAAGTACACCGAGATGATGCAATTAAAGATAATAGATCCACAATAGAATCAGCGGCTTACGCAAAATTTTTGACAACATTAATAGAAGGTCGGCTACAGCAGTTTGTTCGATCTCAATTCAAATATTTACCTATGGATCATTGGGATGCTCAATGGACGTTAGTTTTAAAAGCGATGAGATGAATGTAGGTGAAAATAGGTTAGTTTAAACGCTCTGTAATATAATCTAAATAACCTTTCCGAATACCCTTAACATTTGAAGTTAAACAAAAGCTGACACCTTGCTCCGTGTTTGCACAAGACAACTCCAATACAATTTGCATCTTATTATCTGGGGCAGGAATTCTAGAAAAAGAGAGAGCAATATGATGATCTTCTTCTGGGCGACTAGTTAAAATTAGAGTATTAGTAATAATTTCAATCTTACCTGTCGCGTTGTCGCGTGCATAAATTTGTGCAAGTTGCCACGCACGATTACAAGTTTGGCTATCGGGGCAATTGTAAATAACAGGCTCTGTTCCATCTGTTTTTTTAGATTCTTTGCGTAGTGTTAAGCGCATAC
>JBLIBL010000146.1:0-7351 GCA_047633355.1 Polaribacter sp. | reverse complement strand
GCTAGAGCTCGAACAAGCTTTTGTTAAATCTCAATCTGACGATGAATTTAAAAGAGAATTTGAAGACTTGTTAACAAATTATGCAGGTCGCCCTACTCCACTAACTTTAACTAAAAACTTTTCCCCAAACAGTAAAGTTGAAATTTACTTGAAACGTGAAGATCTTTTACATGGCGGTGCACACAAAACTAATCAGGTTTTAGGACAAGCTTTACTGGCTAAAAGAATGGGTAAAAAGAAAATAATTGCTGAAACTGGAGCCGGTCAACATGGTGTTGCAACCGCAATTGCTTGTTCTCTCTTGGGCTTAGAGTGCAAAATTTACATGGGCGAGAAAGACTGCCAACGCCAACAGCCAAATGTTTACCGAATGGAATTAATGGGCGCTACAGTCATCCCTGTAACAGCGGGAAGTGGCACCTTAAAAGATGCCGTTAATGAAGCACTAAGAGATTGGACAAGTTCATATAAAGACTCCCATTACCTTTTGGGAACGGCAGCAGGACCTCACCCCTTCCCTACCATAGTTAGGGAATTTCAAAAAATTATTGGCATAGAGGCAAAGCAACAATTGAAAAAACAAGCAAACTGTTTACCTGATTACGCAATAGCCTGTGTTGGTGGAGGGTCAAATGCAATAGGATTATTTGCTGATTTTATTGATGAACAATCTGTCAAGCTTGTCGGTGTAGAACCTGCAGGAAAAGGTTTAGAGACTAATCAACACGGCGCGACTTTAACCAAAGGTAAAAAAGGTATTCTACATGGTACTCATACTTTTGTTATGCAAGATGACGATGGGCAAATAGAGGAATCTTATTCAGTGTCTGCAGGATTAGATTATCCTGCGGTAGGTCCTCAACACGCTCATTTGAAAGATATTGGTCGCGTTCAATACAAATCAGTTACGGATGTTCAAGCGCTTGCTGCTTTTAAAAACCTCTCTAGATGCGAAGGTATTATTCCTGCATTAGAATCATCTCATGCGCTTGCTTATGCTTATCAACTGGCTAAAGAATTGACTGAAGAAACTATAATATTAGTTAATCTATCTGGGCGTGGAGATAAAGATCTCGAATATGTTCGCTCTCTAGATTTGTCAAAAGTAAAGAGTGTAGGAGAAGAAGTATGAGTAATCGTTATGACATTCTTTTTCAACAATTAAATAAAAAGCATGAGCACGCTTTTGTTCCTTTTGTCACACTATGCGATCCAGATTTTGACTTAAGCTTAAAGATTGTTCGTACCTTAATCGAAAATGGCGCGGATGCTCTAGAACTAGGACTGCCATTTTCCGATCCCGTCGCCGATGGTTTAGTGATCCAGCAAGCATCAATTAGAGCACTAAACTCGGGCGCAAAAATTCAAGATTGTTTTACTTTAATAAAAAAAATTAGAGAAGAATATCCTACGATCCCTATCGGATTATTAGTTTACTCAAACCTCGTTGTTTGCAATTCAATTGAGCATTTCTACTCACAAGCAAAACAAGCAGGTGTCGATTCAGTTTTAATTGCTGATGTTCCATTTTTGGAATCAAAACCTTTTAGTGAAATGGCAAAACGTGTCGGAATTCAACCTATCTTCTTAGCACCACCGAATGCCTCCAAACAATTATTAAAATCAATTGCCAAAGAAGCGGAGGGATACATTTATCTATTAAGTCGCGCAGGAGTAACAGGTACCGATGTTTCAGTAGAAATGCCACTATCGAATGTACTTAAGCAATTAGCTGAATATAATGCACCACCCAGCCTTTTAGGCTTTGGAATATCAAACCCAAACCAAGTGCAAAAAGCAATTAAAAGTGATATAGGCGGTGTGATTAGTGGTTCAGCAGTGGTATCCATTATCGCTAAACACCTAGACAATGAAGAGTTGGATGAATCTAGATTATTGCAAGAGCTAGGATCGTTTATTGAGAAAATGAAACAGGCTACTTGTTGATTTTTCGTTTAATTCAGAATATTTGTTCTTTTTGATCGAAGATTAAACCTCCCATTTGATTTTCATTAACCAACTTCTCGAAAACATCTGTTGCTAAAGGTGAGTGGTTTGGATAATTCAAAATTTTAAATACAGCTTTGTTAGTACCTTCAATTATTTTTTAGCGAAGCTTTCTGATACTAAATATTCTGCCTTTTATTTCATTAAAAATTGTACGCTTTTCATCCACGATATCTATATACGTATTAATATGAAAGTAAAAGAGTGCTTCATTATCATATTCCATGGTTATCCAATTATCTGCTCCAGATAAAAGAGGCGCTAATTTATTTTTTATGTTTATATTAACTAATAGACCTCCTGAAAAGAAACCGATGAAATCAGCGAAGAAGGGAAATTCACATTTTTGCTTTAGTAATTCCAACTTTAATCTCCTAGGCTTCCTAATAACCTCTTTTCGAACAATTTCATCTAAAAAATAGTTCCTATCTTTGCTATTTAGTGTCAAAAATCGATATTTGTCATCTGGCATAAAACTATAGATTTGTTTGCTAGTTAACATACACTGTGCCCCCTAACTCTTAAATCTGCCAAACTCAATCCATATACATCGATTATACCAAAGATTTCACTATTCAGAATAAACCATTAAACACTTCAAATTTTACCCCTAATAGTTATTTACCATAGTTTGATTATCGAATGTTGTCGCTGGCTCCAATTTCTTTGGTAAAGCTATATATTTACACAATAATATTGAACAACAATCATTTAACACTTTCTAATCATAAAAGACTACTCAATGAAAAGGCATCACCAATCCAACCGTTGGAAAATAAGTCGTAAATCTACCCTTATCTCTTGTCATTAATTTATATCCATTAACCGCAGCATGCGCCCCAATAAAAAATCCGGCAGCACATTAATTTTTGTACTTTTTTTTCCTGCTATAATTGACAAAAGCCTTACCGGACAAAAATAAAGCTTCCCGTGGAATAGGTTTCACCTCTAAATCAGGTGCTTTAATTAATGCTTCTACTTCTTCAATTGTTTCATAAGCAACGGTGCATTCCGCATAAATAATCGGATTAATGACAAATGGATTATCACAATCTAAGTCTTCCAAGGTAGTTGCTGCTCATTCAAACCATTCACTATTGGCATCAGCTAAACCTCTAATAACACAAGTATCCAAAAGAATAATAGCCAAAACTTAATCTCGTGTTGAGGCTCATATTTCATCAGTGCTCATGGTTAACTTAGCTGATTGATGAGCGGTTCTAAAGCGACTTCTCGATCAAATTTGGCATTGATTTTCGTTTAAAAACAATGTCCTTTTTCATCCTTAACAAACTCAACTTCTGTTTGCGCTGGCCTAATTCCTATGTCTTCTCGTACATTTTAAGGTATAGTTACCTGACCTTTACTGGTGACTCTCATGATGATTCTCTTTTGTAGTTTTCTTTTGTAGTTCTAGCACTGTATTGGTTGAAGTACTACAATAATAGCATTACTTTCTAATGCTATTTGTAAACTAAAAATTAGAAAAATGTTGCGGACTACTTAAAGAAATATTCTAAAAAAAACTAACTTGATTCGCTGTGTTCTGACTTTTCAACGTTATAAACTTCAATCCAATCACCAGCAGCCTTGTTGCCAATGCTTTTCTTTAGCTGAGATTTAATTGGTTGAAAGTGAAACAAACTGGTTTGTTGTTCAGCGTAGTGTTTGACTTTTTCAGAAACGAATATCTGACCCGGTAGAGCCATTGATTCTATTCTCGACGCCATACTTACAGCGTTGCCTTCTAAGTCAGAGTTATCTGTAACTTCATTGTGTACAATGGTTACTTGTCCTAAATCGATACCAATTCTTAACTCGAATTGTGCAGCCATTAAAACATCTCTAATCATCCAAGCACATTCAACTGCCGCATTAGCATTTCTAAATGTTGCGCGAAGAGAGTCACCTTCCATGTTTGGAAAACTAGCATTCCATTTGGCTAAAATTGGTTTTAACAGGCCACGGAATAATGATAGTTTTTCTTTAATCGTCACGTCATTCCACTGTGTGAAATCTTTCAGATCGATAAATAAAACACTAAAATTTCTTATTTGGTCAATTTCATATTCAGCCGCTAATTCTAATAATCGAGGCCAGAAACGATCTTTAATACCTGCAACGGCTTCTTTTAACTCTTTTTGCATTTTACGGTCTGCACGCATTGAAAGTTGTGCATTTTGAATTCTACATGCTTCTTCTTTCAGTGAAGTCTCTAGCTCTTCAATCGCAAACGAACCCGCTTCGTCAACAACCAATTGAACCAACGCACCGCCAGCTATATCTTTTACCGCTCTCAAACGTAATGAAACCCCCCAATGACAAGCTTGTAAATGTTCGATTAAAATAGGTAATGTCGCAATTTCTGTGGTTGTTAATCTAAAATCATACTTTAAATCAATAGTTAAACACTCGGCATACATACGCTCAAATTCATGGGGAGCATATTGAGTTTTATCACTAGAATCTTGATCCCAATAAGCAAATTCACATCTAATTCCACTAATATCCCAACCGATAGAATTAATATTAAATAGCGTTGCATCCGTAATATTAGATTTCGATAAATTAGCATCTGATAAATTCGCACCGCTAAGATCACAAGCCTTTAGATCAGCTGATTCAAAATTAACTCCAGAGAGGTCTAAAGAGGATAAATTAATACGACTTAAATTAGCATTTCTAAATTGCGCACTCTTCAACACTGTCGCGGCGAGTAAAGCGGAAGAAAGATCAGCGTCATTAAAAATAGCTTTGGATAAATTAGCACCTCGTAGATCAACTCTTTGCAAACTAGCATGACTAAGGTCTTTACCACTTAAATTTTGTTTTCTTAAATCACATCCATCTAAATTAATTCCACGTAAATCAATACTTTGTAAATCAATACAACTTAAATCTGTATTGATTATCATGGTCTTTTTAAATGAGGCAGTTAAAAAGTTCACCTCGTTAAGTGAGCATTTTCTAAAGGATGTTAACTCTAACTTCGCTGCAATCAACTTTGCACGACTAAAATCACAGTGAGTGAATTCTGAACCAGTCAAATCAGAAGAAATGAAACTAGTGCCACGTAAATTACAGTGATAAAAGTGACAGTTGATAAAATGTACATTGGAAAAATCGAGACCAGATAATTCTAAATAGTGAAAATCTTCGTCTTCAAAAACAATATCTGAATGTTTATTTGCTTGTTTCCAGCCTGGCCATATAACGGGATCAAGTAATGTCAATGGCTCTGATAAAACCACAGGTTCAATATAAGTCGATGATTCTACTTGATTTTTTCTAATTGTATGCATTGTATTGTATTGTATTTTGCATTAATAAACGATTTTATTATTATTCTTGTGCACAAAACAAACAGTGAGCAAGCTGGTTAAAAGAGTCAAAAATTCTTCCACCTGAAACTATTTAACCACCTTCATTTAATAATATCAACAACTAAGCAATGTTTGTTAACCTAGATGCTCACCAAGCGTCCATAATTAACAAATTAAGAGGTTCTATTAAAGAAGAATTAAACTAGGGCGTTAGTTTTATCAACTCCTAGACAAATTATTTAAGCAGATTGTTAGACACCAATTACTACCCTTTGATTTACTTGTTAAAGGATTTAACTTCATTGTTAGTTAAGTAACGCCATTGTCCGACTTCAACATCAAGACAAATGCGTCCAATTTTTTCGCGATGAAGCGAAACCACACGGTTACCAACAGCTGCAAACATGCGCTTAACCTGATGAAACTTGCCTTCCGTGATGGTTAAAAGTAACTCTTTGGGACCAATAACCTCTAATATAGCAGGCGACGTTAATTGCTGTTCACCTTGTAATTTCACACCTTTTTTAAACTTAAAGGCTATTTCACCTGCAATATCTTTGGATAAACCCACTCGATAAACTTTGCGACATCTATTAGTTGGTACAGTGATATTAAATGACCAGCGTCCATCATCGGTGATTAAAACCATGCCCGTTGTTCCTACATCTAAACGTCCCACAATATGCAGCTCGGTTGTTTTATCTACATTTAAATAATTAAACAGCGATGGATAAATTTCATCAACATTTGAACAAATAGTACCAGCGGGTTTATGCATTAGAATATAACGAAAATCACGCGTCTTAAGCCTAACGCCATTGAACATTATCCTATTATTTTCATGAACCTGAGTCGCTTCATTGGTAACAATATTGTCATTAACGCTAACTTCACCAATGTTAATTCGTTGGGTAGCTTCGACTCTTGTTAACTCGGTACTTTTACAAACAAATTTATCAAGGCGCATTATGGGCAACACAAAGGGTAATAGAAAAAAATCGAGCGACTCAATATTTGCGAATTAGACTATTTTTAACGTAAACCAGAACGGCACAGCACCTCGTTAAATTTCTGCAGCCACTACCGATATTTCGACTAATAGTGCATCACGAGCCATACTAGCTTCGACACAAGCCCGAGCTGGCGCATAACCGTCGGGCACCCAATGATCCCAAACGTTATTCATTTCAGTAAAATATTTCATGTCTTTAATGTAAATAGTTGCAGATAAAATATGCTTTCTGTCGCTACCGGCCTGCTCCAGCAAAATATCAACCTTTTCTAACATGCTTTGTGTTTGTTCTTTTATTTCTTTCTCTGAATCTTTGCACACTTGGCCACACAAATAGATTGTTCCATTATGCTTTACAATCTTACTCATACGTTTTTTTGTTTCAATACGCTCAATCAATTTTAACTCCGACTTTCAGTTTTAATTATTGTGATTATAAAGTTTGTGATAACCTAAACTAGTTTACGAATAAAGTGACTAACATCATATAACATACATGATGCTGGAATTTTAAACTCATTAATTTCATGCCAACTCATCCTACCATGATCTGAGTCTGACTCACCAAGATGAATAAAAACATATTTATCATACATACTTATTAACTCTATATGACAAATTAGGAATACCTCAGTTTTACCTAAATTTTTCATAGAGTTAATAAAATGCTTCATTAACATACTTGCCATATCTTTATTTAGTATTTTGGATGGATGACAACAGACATAATGACAATATGCTCACCGCTAGGATCATGACCAATTAACTCTTCAAGCGACAGCTCAACTTTATGTGTGGCTGCAGAATTAATAAATCCTATTATTTCTTCAGAATTTTCTAAAAACATAAACCCTTCAGGATATTCTGTGATGCGCCTAAAATTTTTTTTATTTAGTGACGGCTTCATCACCTGAATAAGATACGGTTTCAATTTTATCTAAATCTTGCTCTATAACAGACCTAATCAACAACCCTGACATTTAAATTGAGACACCTAGATTGATACATA
>JBLIBL010000145.1:0-7374 GCA_047633355.1 Polaribacter sp. | reverse complement strand
CCCACAACATTCACTACGTTCATGGGGCAAACTTTCCATGGCTCTTTGAGGAATACGACCTACATGGATGTAGGAAGTGCCTTTAATGTACGGAACAATTAATTGCCCGTCCAATCCCTGGACATAAAAAAAGCTTATTCATTACAAATAAGCTCTTTAAACATCATTTTCTTAGAGATTAGTTACATTTAACAGTAACTAATGTCATTAAAAAATTAAAGTGCAGCGATATTTTCTGCTTGAGGTCCTTTCTGACCTTGAGTTACTGTGAACTCAACTTTCTGGCCTTCAGCAAGAGTTTTGAATCCAGAACCAGTGATAGCGCTGAAATGAGCAAAAACGTCAGGTCCGTTTTCTTGCTCGATGAAACCAAAACCTTTAGATTCGTTGAACCATTTAACTGTACCAGTAGTAGTATCTGACATGTGTGTATCCTATTTTTAAAAAGTAATTATATGCTCTCAACCAACACAAAACGTGTTAATTATAAAGCGGGGTTGCTGGAAATTTGTGCGACTACTTATGAAAAACAGAACTAATAACCTAAAATGGATCATTGAAATTTTGTGCATAAATATAAAACGTACTTTCTAGCTGCGTAAATTATAACCTCAATCAGGGCTTAGTCAAATTTTTTTCCTTATATTTCCTATATTTATCGAATTATTTTAAATAAACATTGTCTTACCGAGCCTTATTCTTCAATTATAAATCATTTGCGTACTGTTCGAATAAATAATGGGTATAAGGTACATCACCAAAATATCTCGCAAAATGAGTTGCATCACTGAATATTGGTGGATTAATAACATCTAAAACTTGATGACTAACAATGTATAATCCGACGTTTTTTAATTTTTAACTATTTTGTCAATCTAATTTAACATCCTTATATCCCAATAAATTCGTCTGCATAGGCTCTTAATGAACCCTTAATCGCTTTATATTGGTGAAAGTGTCCCAGATTGCAACCGCACCGATAAATCCGAGTAGTATGAATATATTCACATTTATATTTTCAATAATATTTATCCAATTTAAGTTTTTCAAGTCAGTAAATTCTATTACAACAAATTTATCGAAGCTTGCAATAAATACAAGAACCATAATGCTAACTAGATTGTTTAATATATTTAACTTGATAGACCATTTATTAAGGTGTCCGGCAATAAAATGAAAACCATTTAATAATATACTAACGCCAACCAAAATATTTATTATCCAATGAACACTTTGCCATTCAACACTTAACGATACATTCTGAACTATATCAAAATCTAACAATATTTGATCTGAATAAAATAGATGATTCCAAAATACTAAAAATAGACCTTCAAACATCATCTCAAAAAAGCAATTAAATCGACCTAGTGAAACTTTTTTCCCTCCCTCTCTTAAGTCACCCGGTGACCATGCGTAAAGTTTATCAAGATCAAAGTTCGATTTCTGCAATAGATAAAAAATAATAGTGACTACTACAAAAACATCTAGACTCGTTTCTACCACTCGCCAAAACACATTAAATATAAATCCAATGATGGATAAATCTTCAAAATTCAAGCTAACGCTGGTTAATAAAATGATAAGAGAAAAAGCCAAAAGAGAAATTTCCAATGCTTTTTTGTAAGCCGGAAAATAGTCACGACCGATAAGCTCTTGATTAGGTAAATAATTCGATGCTACTCTCATTGGGTGACCCAATTTTAAACAATAGTTTTCTTGTTCTTGCGTAGAAAGCTCTCGACCAAGATTTTCCTGCATATCGTCAACCTCTTCAAGAATGGAGGCTTCTAATTCTGCTCGAACTTCTTCTCTGGTATCTTCCGGCAGATAACTTTCAAAACTACTTAAGTAATTGTTAATCATTTTCATCATATTCTCCTAATTCATCTGCAAGCTAATATTCACAAACTAATGTCTGCAATCTAACGCCCACAACCTATGCTATTATTTTGTTTAAAGTATTTTGAGTTTGACGCCACTCTTTTGTTAACTTATCAAGCACCTCAGTTCCCACATCGGATAATTGATAAAAACGCTTTTTGCGTTTATTTTCTTCACGCCATTCACTAGTCAATAAATTCTGTTTTTCAAGTCGCCTTACCAGTGGATATAAAGTGCCTTCATCAATATCGAGCCCTTGTAATGCCAAGTTTTTACGCAACGAGTAACCATAATGTTCTTCACGTAACTCCGCAAGAACAGCTAATATCAGGACCCCGCGTCTTAACTCCAATTTTAACTTCTGGTAGTGTTCAATTTCTGTCATCATTTGATCCAGTGAATAAATCTAAGGTATTTATACTGTATATTGCACAGCAATGAACATACTGTATATAAAACAGTGTGTATGATCAAGTCAATATTTCGATAATCTTAGTGATATTGCAAGGAGGTATTGATGCCTGACACTGGAAATTTGAATCTGAAAAATAAGTTTGATACTTATCCAATTGAAATTAAAGAAAAAACTCTTTATTTACGCTCGTTAACACTCTCATCTTCAAATAATAATCCAAGAGAGGATATTGTTACAGAATGTTGAAAATGGGGAGAGCCTAGTTATATTTCTGAAGCCGGAAGTACTATTCGAATCGATTGGAAACCAAAAGCTCCTGAAAATTTACATATTTATTTCAACTGTAAATCAAAGCTGATTGAAACATTTAACGAAATTTATAGCGATGAATAGGTATTTGAAGGTAATCGTGTGATTTTATCATCAGTTGCTCAAAGGCTTCCCATCCAACTTTTCCAGTCCTTTTGCTATCATGCCAACGACCCAATTTCGCCAGTGCATAATACGCCCAATATAACTTCCAGCATAAAGCTTTTGTACCTTCTGGCGGTGAAACTTCGTTACAGCTTATCAACGTTAAATTTATATTAGCATTCTTTGCTTTATTTTTACTTGGTAAGACAATTCACTCGATTGTTGATTGATATAAGACGTTAGTTTCTCACCATCATCTGTCACTATCCGCTCATGCTTCGCTCGCACAACAAAGGGTTGCTGGTGTTTTTTTATAAACCATGTATTCAAAGATGTCTGACTCTCGGTCACAAACACTGATAATTTTACCCATGACATCAGCATACCGAGCTGTCATGGCTTCACAGGAGCGTTGCCATTTATAGCTTTCTTTGGTTGTAACTGTGTTAGATAACGAAGGATTTTCCGTCCAAATTAAGCGAGATTTTATATTTTGCTTATTATGTAGTGCGCGTCCTATACATGAACTTATTGATCCCAATTTAATTGATCAATGCATAGCATTCGACAAGCAGATTGAAAGTATGAGCGCAATTAATTTTAGTTATAATGATTTTGAAGAGAATAGAAATATTCTCATCAAAAAAATCGTTGAATGTTTAAATAATTTAGAAGTAGATTGGTCTGAATATAACTTTAAGGATTTCCCCTCAGTGAAATGGAAGCTTATTAATTTAGAAAAACTAAAAAAGGAAATTCTGATAAGTATGATTTGCAATCAATAATACTATCGCCGTTAGCTTTCAGGGGTTTCACCGAAAAAACCTATTACACAAGATACTTTACCTTGCTCATCTATTTCTGTTACATCGAACCCAGCTATAAGCAAATTATCTCCTTGATGAATAGCCCAATGGTAACGATGAAACCCGTGCTGAGAATCTACACCGCTAGTTCGAGAGTAAACTGCCCCGGGGAGCTTTGACTTTACTTGATGGACGTTTTCTTCAAATCCATCAATGCCACAGACATCAATCGACGGATCAACAAATCGAACATTGGCACTTAGTGCGGTTTCAAGGAGACTGCGTACTTTTATAGAGTCGGCTTCGTTCCACGCTGCCAGCATGTAGTCGAGTGCTTCTGGGTAGTTTGCCATTTTTACTTCTTCAATATTTCAAAAAGAAATTATCAGTTAAGCAACGCTATTGCATAACGCCGCAATTGAGACGCGCGTATTTTTGCGTCGTTTTTCGACGTTTTGTTATAGCTTATTGCCACTGTGGGTAAGGCCAACTTATAGCATCAATTTTTGGGTTAGCTTCGACGGCTATATCTTCATCCCTACTTTTATTGGTATATCTCCGATTGAACTCTCGGTTAAAATTAGTTTTTTCACTTCAGCCGCTTGTACAGAAAATGACATAAGAACGACTAGTAGAATTATGAGTCTATGCATATCTTCCTCGAGCTATAACAGCGTATGCTGTTCAGTAAACCACAAGTAATGAAGTAATTTCCTGACCAAAAATGTTATATTGTTTAAAATCATGAGTTTATAGAGACACTATCAATTTGCAAACGTTATTACTTCACTTTACATCGAATATTGTTCGGTCTCACCACGAGATACCCTAGCATTACTAAGCTCTTCAGGTCATTCTAAAGCGTAGTACGCAGTATGAGTGCCACTTAATTACTAACTAAACAGGGGTTTATTAGACCTGGAATGACTGTTTCAGGTAAGTTTGCAGTGTAATTCTATTTTTCTGAGCGGTGGTTATGGGTCAAGAGGTCCACAGGTAAAAAAAAGCTGCGATGATTATCATCGAACGACTCTTGAGCGTCACTTAGTACCATTAAGATACGGCCATATTAATGTCCTCGGCCACTTAATCAAGCTAGCGATGAAGATTGAATTTTTTAGCGTACGTTTTCGTACCGTTGGGCTTCGTATCCCTTTTAACTCACCTTTTTAATAACTAAATCAACATTTCGCTACAGGCAACTCGCTCCAATCACCCGTATAGTTAGGTGAACGAGAGATCGATTGTGGCACCCACTTTGTACTTGTTGTTTCAGATCCTAACTTAACGGCTCCCTTACCAAATTGCGAGTTTAGGGAGTCTATTACAGACATTAACGAGTCACTTTTTTCGTCTACAGCGCTACTGGAGAAAAGGTCTTCTTGAATGTCATTTTCAGGTGTAATACGAGTTAATTTAACACCCGTTTTTGCGTAGTTAAATCCAGGCTTATAAATCTTCTTGAATAGAGCCGTTGCTACTCTGAGTAGCTCCCTTGAGTCAGATGTCGCAAAAGCAAAAGTGTGACTATCCTCTTTTGAATACGAAGGTTCATTCTTAGCGAAAAGACTTGTCTGAATTAAGACTGATATTGTCTTAGCGACTGTTCCCTGCGTTCTTAACTTCAATGAAGCTCGTGATATGTGCGCTGCTATTGATGATATTAGTGCATTCTGATCATCAGTTTTCTGTCCGAGAGAACGTGACGCAATTATAGATTGGCTTACACTATAATCCGGTTCGAATTCAATCGACGCTCTTCCATTCAACTCCTCAATTGTACGAAAAAGATTTACGCCGTATTCATCACGTGCTTCACTGGGGTCAAAGTTAGCTAGTTCCAATGCGGTTTTTATCCCCATTGAATTGAGCTTTTTTGTACTGGCTTTACCAACTCCCCAAATTGTTCCAACTGGTGTGATATTCAGAAGTCTTTTTCGTTTATCTGGATTATTATAAAGACTTACTACACCGCCAGTAGCAGGATATTTTTTTGCCGCAGATGAGGCACATTTACTTAGCGTTTTTGTCTCGGATATTCCAGTGCTTGAAATCATTCCAATGTTTTTTTCTAGTGTGGCCCTTATGAGTTTTCCATAGGCTTCCAACCCATCTTTTTCGTTTTCATTTAGTAAATAGAAGCATTCGTCCACAGAATATTGAACGACATGATTTGAAAACATTTCCAGTGTGGCAACAAAACGAGCTGACAAGTTGGAGTACAAGGAAAAATTGGCACTCTTTCGTATTAGACCTGCACTCTTTTCTAGGTGCTTCCACTTAAAATAGGGATCAGCCATGGCAATATTCAGCGCCTTGGCTTCCGAGGATCGAGCGATGATCATTGAATCATTGTTGGAAGCCGTTACGACTGGCACACCGCGAAGCTCAACTGAAAAAAGCCGTTCCATTGTAACAAAAGCATTGTTCAAATCACATAATGCAATGACTCGCTTAGTCATTGACTGGCCAATGCTGTTTAAATGAATATGTAACAACGCCCCACAGTTCAAATTCTTCTTTGACCATTACTTCAGATGGCTCATCACCGTCTCTAAATAACTCTATTGAATCCTCGTTTTCCATATAGCGCCTAATAACAAGTTCAGAATCCACTACGGCTACTATAATTGCATTATTTACAGGATCAAGTGAGCGGTCCACTACAGCGATATCGCCATCACCTAAATTAGCGCCTTTATTATCTCCGGATACTCTGAAATAGAAAGTGGCTGAAGGTACTTGATTAGCGAGCTTGTCGAGCGAAAGAGGTTGTTCGGTATCCTCATAGCTTCCGCCAAATCCTGTGGCAAGCTGAGTCTTTTTCGGTTTTATATCACTCACTGGTATTCACAAAGCCTTTTGATTTTACTATTTTGTTAGATAGCCTTGCTTATGCATTAAGACTACTCGTACTAGTAGTATATGATGGGCATCCATTTTTGGCAATGATTAGAAACTTTTTAGTAATAATTACGACCTACTACGAAAATAGAGCAAGGATTCTCTGTCTGTTCTTGAAACCATAATCATGGCGCTAGTTTAATCCATAGTTGTAGCTCCTAAGGTTAGAAACCCAAAATTAAGCTGGTCGATATGCACTCTTTGATAGGCAACTTTTGCGACACTGCGGTCATTGAAACTTTTATAATCAGGCTATAAATGACTCGTTGCTGAGTGCCTCTCTATTAATGTTGGGGGGCTAAAATGTTCCATTTACAGCCTGTCAGGCAATTGCATCTTAAGTCACTATTTCTCTCGTTAGCGGTCACTCAAAACGCTCCATTAAAAGGCTTTTAATTATTGGTTAAATGTGATTTAGCCAACTGTTAAAAATCCTGCTTGAATAAGTTGTATGCTTAATTTGAACACATTATTTATTAAGTGTTAAGCTAATCATTAGGTTAATACAAAAGGTGTTCAAAATGAGCAAAAATTATGCGGATTTATTTGACACATTGGCTTTGTTATCTGTGCCTTTAAAGAGGTCTTTCATTTAGCTTTAGATTTAATTAAGGAAGATAATGATATTTCAGATAAATACAGAGATGATTTAAAAACTTCAATTAAAGCTCTTTTGAACAATAGCTTAGAGTTACACGAATATGTACGGACAAAAGATTCAAATTTAGATTTTTCTCTAGATGGTTAAGATAGGTATTCTGTATTACGAAACAAATCTAAAACATCGTTCCCAAGTTCACATGATACATCAAAACCAGCCACCCTGATTATAGTCATTATCTCACATCTATATCAGCGTTTGCCGTAACCTTTTAAATCTTTCACCGGTTTAACTGAACGCTTTCATTATGTAAACTCCATTTATCAATCTCAATTTTCAAGGACTGAAAA
>JBLIBL010000144.1:0-7431 GCA_047633355.1 Polaribacter sp. | reverse complement strand
TTATTTCTATATTACTATCTTCTAATTGCGTTGGTAAAGTTCTTCTGTCTTGTGAAGATGCCGCGCCGCCCGCAGCTCCTGCGATAAATAAACCTGAACAGCCCGTTAACATAAAGCTTGAAAGAATAACGACTACTGCTAAGATTTTTATTTTAATGACTCTTGTCTTAATAACTATCATCTTAAAGGCTACTCTCATTCAATTTCTCCAAATAATTGATTATCGATCACATCACATAAGCTGTGAATAATGACGAGATGAACTTCTTGAATACGCGCGGTCGAATTTGAGGGTACACGTATTTCAACATCATTTTCACCAATCAGTCCCGCAATTTCACCTCCATCTTTACCTGTACATGTCACAATTAACATATCTTTTGATAAAGCGGTTTTTATTGCTTCACTAATACTTTTTGAATTACCACTGGTTGAAAAAGCAAACAATATATCGCCAGCTTGGCCAAGCCCTTTTATTTGCTTTGAAAATATTTGACTATAACTATAATCATTTGCGATAGAGGTTATTGTTGAGGTGTCAGTGGTTAAACTAATACAAGGGAGAGATGGTCGTTCTCTTTCATAACGGTTGATCAATTCAGATGAAAAATGTTGAGCATCAGCTGCAGAGCCACCGTTACCACAAGTTAAAATCTTACCGCCATTTAACAAAGTACTAACAAGTATTTTTCCCGCTCGCGCTATTGTTTCTGGCAACATATCTGCGGAAGCAATTTTTGTTTGAATACTTTCTGTAAAATTATCTCTAATTCGTTCTATCATGGGTTAGCGTCAAACGCTCCTTTAATCCAATTTAGTTGACTTGATGTCAACGGTTGTTCAAAAGCTATTTTACCTTCTATCGCCATCACATCAAATCGACAAGCAATTTTATTTGTTAATCTATGTGACTGCAAATAATGCGCTGCAGCTTTTGCTATTCGTTTTTGCTTTCTCAAGTTTACACTAAAAGCTGATCCACCAAAGTGATTATCTTTTCTATATCTAACCTCAATAAAAACTAAGGTGCTTTCTTCACGTGCGATTATATCAACCTCGCCCATTTTACAGAGGTAATTCTGTGCAATTATTTTTAATCCGAGTGAACATAAATAGGAAACGGCTTTTTCTTCGAGACAGTCACCTATTAATCTTTTTTCAGTTCTTTTATTTAGTAAACTCATTATTTATAACTTAAAATAATTTTTATGAAAATATCGCTCATTAAATCAAAACTTCTGAACGGTTGTATTAAAAGAATTAAGAGCTTGTTCGTTAATTATGGGCTTTATTCTTTCTTTAGTCACTTCAGGTGATCCTTTCTCAAATTTAGCCCAAGTCAAATAACGGTGAATTACGCCAACATCATCCACACCCAGTTCACCCGATAAACCAAACCAATGGTAGTCAGGGAATGCCTTTAAAACAGGCAACTGTGTCAACACTTGATAAGAGTCATACCCAAGAGCAAAAAAACGACCATTGTTACGCTTCAAAAGATCTTTATCGATGGATGTTAATTTATTTCTTAGCGCCACTAGGTCGTCTTGTTGGCTCAGGTAAAGAGGAATATCAGAAAATTCAACTCCATTAAGATCATTTTCCTTTTTCATACTATGAGTGCCAGAAAAAACACGTGAAGTAGCAATTACGGGTAAATCAAGAGCAAAGTAAAAATTAATGAAAGGTTTTATTCTGCGCGCATTTTCCGCATTTGAAAATAAAAATATAACATCAGCATCTTTTCTTCTCCTCATGGTGTATTCAATATTTCGCCCTAAAGTTTTTTCAAGACGTGTTTTTCTTTTGATACTATCGCCAACTCTTAACATATCTTGGACATCAACATTTAGTTTTTTAATATCATCATATTCGCGCGAGTCGATTATTTCTCCACCTAGTTGTTCAAAATAATCTTTAAATGCTGCTTTAGCTCGGAGTCCTAACGGGTCGTTTTTTACAAAGGTAAGCGCTTTGCGGTAACCTTGTTCAAATGCTCTGTGAGCCGCTTGAAGCGCTTCATCTTCAATCGGTAATCCAAATTGATAAACTTGACTATTTGAATTAGCAGTAAGCTCAAAATTTGATGAAGCTCTATTTAGAAAAAGAGTGGGTACCAGTGTGATTTCACTGGACAGGATTTCATTAATACTTCTCTTATCAAGTGGACCGATAACAAAATCGGCACCTTCATTGATAGCTTGTTGGTAACTAATTAAACCGGAGAGACTTTTAGCGGTATCATAAAAATGTAGACTAGCAATGTTTTCTGAAGATTCTAATTGATATTGGGCTGCGACTAAGCCATTTTGAATTGTTTGACCCGATGCCGCAAATCGACCACTTAAAGGTAATAAAACAGCAATTTTTGTTGGTGCTAAAGGTTCTCCAGAAGATACTAATTGAAGTGATTTTGGCTTGATAATTTGAGCTGGGTGTAATGGAAAGCGTTTCTGCCATTGATCTAACTGTTTTATTAGTTCTAAGGGTTGATTGCCCCATCGTTTATTTAGGTAAACAACTTCAAGCCAACCATTAACTCTTTTGGAATTAAATCCGCTACTTAAAGCTTTTAAAATGGGCTTTTCCATCTGAATGAGTGCTTGCCAAATTTTATTGTTATTTTCCTCTAATTCAGATGAGTCATCGATCAAGTCGTATAAGTCGATTCGCTGTTTGGCCGCTTCAAAATAATTATTATTGATTAAATAGCTATCGGAAATTACTTTTCCATATCGCACTTGCCAAAAGATTGAATGACTAGAAGGTTTAATGATTTTATTAAATTGCTTTAAAGAAGATATCTTTCTTTCTTGTTGTTCTGATGCGAGTAAAATTTCGCCATAATGTAGGTAATAAGTATCTTTATCAATTGGACTTAACTGATTTATCTCAATAAAAGTCAAAACTTCTAAAGCTTTTTCTAATTTTTTCTCTTGAACCAATAAACCGCTAGCTTGGAGTAAAAGAGGATAACGGTTTTCATTGCTTGCTGTACTTGCTAATCGCAAAAGTTCTTCAACATTATGCGTCGGGGCTTCATTGGTTTGCGTTGTCCTTTTTTGTGTTGAGCCACAGGCCACTAATATAAGTGACAAAAGTACACCGGTTATTAGGTTAAACGAAGGTTTTACCATTTTGTTGTATTTTAATTTGCTATAATGCATTTTGTCTTTTTGTTCGGTTGTTATTTACAGTGCTATATTTAGTGTTACATTCAAGCAATACCAACCTTCTTCAATCCTTATAAAACTATGAAATTAAATCAAAACTCAACCAAACAATCGAATGCCCAATTGAACAGTACTGGCACATTGTATGTGGTAGCCACGCCAATAGGCAATATGAATGACGTTAGTGATCGAATGCGTCACACTTTAGCCAGCGTATCTAAAATTGCGGCGGAAGATACTCGTCGAACCAAGCGATTATTATCGCATATTGGCGTTGATACGCCATGTTTTTCCTTTCATGACCATAATGAAAGACAAAAGCTTGATTGGTTAGTTCAGTTGTTAGAGTCTGGAGAATCCATCGCCTTAGTCTCTGATGCTGGAACGCCACTGATAAGTGACCCCGGTTATCCGTTAGTGACAGCGCTGCGGCAAAAAAACATGAAAGTCGTCGCTATTCCAGGTCCTTGTGCGCTAGTCACCGCGTTATCAATCGCGGGATTACCAAGTGACCGCTTTATTTTTGAAGGGTTTTTGCCTTCTAAATCTGGCGCAAGAATCAGCAAACTAGAATCTATATGTGATGAAACTGCGACCTGTATCTTTTATGAGTCTTCGCACCGTATCAAAGCTTGTATCAGCAACATGGCTTCTGTCTTTGGAGTTGATCGGCACGTTGTTATTGCTCGAGAGTTGACAAAAATTTTTGAAACAGTATTAGATGGGCGTGTCGGAGAGCTAGTCGATATTTTGGTGAATGATCCTAACCAATGCAAAGGGGAGTTTGTTGTGATGGTTAGAGGCGTAGAAAAAAAGACAGATGGACTCAGCGAAGATGCTAAAATCCTAGCCGTTAAACTTTCGGAATATTTACCTAAAAAACAGGCTTCAAAGATAGCATCTGAAATTCATCATGAAAAAAAGAATTTGCTTTATCAATATTTGCTTGATGTGCAGCAAGATTAAAGGTTTTTTCAACGTATTTAGTTTAAGCTAAATTATTTAATTTCAAATGGTCTATTTTATAATAGATCTTAACAAATTATTTCTTATAAATTACTTCCTGTGCTATTTTCAAGTTCAGTCGATCACAGTTATCAGACAAATCTACAAATACGATATTATTATACATAAAACTAATAGTGAGATAAAAAATGAAGCTTATAAAGACTATTTCCTTTTTACTATCAATTTCTTTTATTGGAATCTTGGAAGCTAAGGATGAAAAAATCATCGGCATGGTGGTTACTGCAAACCCAATTGCAACAGAAGCAGGGTTAAACATTCTGCGTGCTGGAGGTAGTGCTATTGATGCTGCGATTGCAGTTGAATCAACGTTAAGTTTGGTTGAGCCTCAAAGTTCTGGATTAGGTGGCGGCGGATTTATGGTTCACTATGATGCAAAAACGAAAACCATTGATTATTATAATGGTAGAGAAACGGCTCCATCCGGTGTATCTAAAGATCTATTTTTAGATGAGAATGGTAAAAAATTATCCTTTATTAAAGCAAAAGATAGTGGTCGCTCTATCGGTGTTCCTGGAGTATTGGCCATGTTAGAGATGGCTTATAAAAGTCATGGTAAACTACCTTGGAAAGATTTATTTTCTACCGCGATTGAAAAATCAGTAAATGGTTTTTCGGTTTCTCCTCGTATGCATCACTCAATTAATAAATATGAAAAATATTTTTATAGAAATACTAATCAAGGTCCAACCGAACTCTTTAAATACTTGCACCTAGATAATGGCAAATCGCTTCCTGTAGGGCATTTACTTAAAAATCCACAATATGCAAAAACACTAGAAATTATTGCAAATAATCCATCAGATTTTTATAAAGGCGAGATTGCTTCTAAGATTGTAGCAAGTGCTCAGCAAGCGCCCAATGGAGGCAAGCTTTCTAATAAAGATATGGCTAATTATAAAGCGATTAAACGTGCTCCTTATTGCAGTCAATATCGTAACAATAAGCTTTGTGGTTCGGCTCTTCCTTCTTCTTGGGTTTCTGTTTCTATGGTGATGAGTCTACTTAATGAAGCACCAATATTTTCGGATGAAGGCGCGGACGATCCCGCAAACTGGACGTTACTTGCAGAAGCGCTCCGTATTACTTATGCGGATAATAATAAATTTATCGCCGATGATGACTTTGTTGAAGTGCCAATTAAAGGGTTAATGAGTGATGCTTATATTAAAGATAGAGCAAAGCTAATTTCTCGTAAAGGAGCCAATAATAATATCACTGCGGGAAATCCTTGGGACTATCAAAGTAAGAATAATGGTAAAGATTTTGGCAAGGATGCAACACCAGATACCGAAGGAACGACTCACTTTGTAATAGTCGATGCTGAAGGAAACGTTGTTTCAATGACTGCAACTGTTGAAGGTTATTTTGGTTCACAGCGAATGGCGGGCGGGATGATTCTGAATAACCAATTGACTGATTTTTCTTTTGAATATGAAGATGCAAAAGGTAATCCTATCGCTAATGCGGTAGCACCTGGAAAACGTCCACGATCTTCAATGTCACCAACGATTGTACTCGATAAAAATGATAACTTCTTAATGGCAGTCGGTTCTCCTGGGGGAAGAAATATCATCTCTTATGTCGCGAAAACAGTGGTTGGTATGCTGAGTTGGGGGCTTAGTCCGCAGGACGCAATTGACTTGCCAAATATGGTCGCAAAGACTGATCGAATTAGAATAGAAAGACATAGAGCTAAACCTGAACTAATTAAAGCATTAAGAGACTTTGGCTATGATGTATTCGAGTCGGAAGGTGAAATTTCTGGTCTAAGTGCAATTGTTAAACTATCGGATGGCAGCCTTCAAGGCGGTGCGGATCCAAGGCGTGAGGGAACGGTTGGAATTTTGTATTCAAAAGAGCTATAGACTGGCCGTTAATACCTATTTGTAGATTCGATTTACTTTAAAGTTGGTTATTGCACGAAAAATATTTTAGTCGGTAGTGGAGGAAAAATAATCCTGATTCGTCTGTTCTCCGATAAGGGTCTTTAGGATCAGACTATTTTATGATGGAAAGTGAGTAATTATGGCGAGTAAAGCAATAATTAACGATATATTTATGTTGTGTAAAGCCCAGCTAGCGTGGATTGCTTCACGCATAGTTCCTCCTCATGAGATTGAAGATATTGTTCAAGAGACATATGTGCGAGTTTGTCAATTTAGAACTAAAGGCGAAGTCAGAGAGCCTAGAGCACTTTTATTGAAAACAGCAAAGAACATTGCTTTAGATCATGTCAAAAGAGCAGAATGGCGACTAAATTCTTCCTATGAAGATGAGTCCATGTTAGCTGAAAATGATAAGCGAGATTCAAACTCAGATCCTTTCAATCAAGTCGCCTCCGATCAAGAATTTGGTCAGTTTTGCGAAATAGTGCGCGAACTACCCCAGCAATGTAAAAAAGTCTTTATATTAAAAAAGGTTTACGGGTATTCACAAAAAGAAGTCGCAAAAGAGCTTGGTATTAGTGAAAGTACCGTAGAAAAACATATAGCCAAAGGTATGAAACATTGTGGAAAGACAATGTGGAAAAAACATAACGATGTTAAATCAAAAGAAAGTACAGCAGTTAAAGGGGTACGCTCATGAGTAACCTTTATCAGCTACCAAACAAAGATGAAATTCTGGATAAAGCGAGTTACTGGTTAGCCGAACTCGAAAAAGGTTTAGAGCACCAGAAAGAAATTGAATTAGGCGAATGGCTTAACCAAGATCCTATTAATGAAGAAATATTTTTTGAGCTGGCAGGGATGTGGGATAAAATGGATTCTCTTTCGCGTCTAAAAGATCTATTTCCTCTACCTGTAGATAGGCCGGTTCGAAAAAAACTTGGTGCACAACTTGTTTTTGTATCAGTTTTATTATTCGCAGTATTAACCAGTGTTTTCGCTCTAACGGGCACGCTCTATTTTGAATCTGAATTAAATCATCTTACAGAATCAAAAAATGAAGCAGAACAACTCTACACAACCAATATCGGAGAGAAGTCTACTATTACTCTTATTGATGGTTCGGAACTAATTTTAAATACTAATAGTGCTATAAAAACAATGTTTACTGAGCATGAACGTCATATTTACTTAGAGCGTGGTGAGATAAATGTGCAGGTCGCCCACGATAAAAATAGACCATTATTTGTCCATGCAGGTGATAATATAGTAGAAGCCATTGGTACAGAGTTTAACTTGGAAATCATTGACGGACAAAAAATTGAGTTAATTGTGACTGAAGG
>JBLIBL010000143.1:0-7536 GCA_047633355.1 Polaribacter sp. | reverse complement strand
GTATCGAAGTTGCAAAAGTCATATTACTACTCGAATATATTGAGGTTTAATATGAAATTACCAATACAGAAAACTGAACAGTTAATCACTGAAAATGACAATCAAATAGAGAGAAAATATTACTCAACGAAGAATTGCACAGAAAAAAAAAATGTCCAAAACAGCCTTTTCAATATAACTATTTGGAATGGAACAATGAGCAAAGCAGTCGACTGGATTACTGCTCGGGCAGTTTCAGGAGCAAACACTCAAATTGGTTTTGTTAACGCTAATAATCTCAATATAGCCTTTAGAGATTCTGTACTTACTAAGCATTATCAAGCATGTGACCGCATATTTGCTGACGGCAGTGGTGTCAGTTTGGCCGCAAAGATTGCATGGCCAAAAGAAAAAACTATTAAAGATAATATAAATGGAACCGATCTTTTTCCTGCCTTGTGTAAAGAACTAGAGAAAGAAGGAATGGGCATCTATTTACTAGGTGCATCTAAGGGTGTCGCTCGACGTGTCGCAATCAATTTGAATCAGACTAATCCGACATTAAAGATTTGTGGATATCATGATGGTTACTTGCGTGACGAACTGACTAATAGAAGAGTTATTAAAGATATTAATCAATCGACAGCGTCGGTACTTCTAGTCGCAATGGGAACGCCACTTCAAGAGACCTGGCTAGACCGAAATGGTAACGATATATCTGTTCCTGTAAAAATGAGCGTTGGAGGGCTTTTCGACTTTTACTCGGGTCGTGTTTCTAGAGCGCCTAGTTGGATTCGAAACATCGGTTGTGAATGGATGTGGAGACTAGCGATCGAGCCCAAGCGAATGTGGAAACGTTATATTTTAGGTAATCCTCTATTTCTTTATCGTGTGGTGAAGGAAGCAATCTCTAGAAGATTAAACACTTGTAAAAATAAGTCGCAAAAAGACCAATCGCTAGATCAATTTACTAGCGCTAGCCTAAAGCGAGTCTTTGATGTCGTTATATCCAGTGTAGGTCTAGTTTTATTTTCTCCTGTCTTGTTTGCTATAGCTTTATGTATTGTATTAGAGTCCGGTGGTAGTCCGATGTATACCCAAACGCGAGTCGGAAAGTCCGGTCGTTTGTTTCGATTCTGGAAATTTAGATCCATGGTTAAGTCTGCACATCAAATTAAAAAAACTCTAATGGGAAATAATGATTCCGCAGGAGGCGTACTTTTTAAAATAAGGAAAGACCCTAGAGTTACTCGTTTCGGACAATTCCTACGACACTACTCTCTAGATGAACTTCCACAATTGTGGAACGTTTTAATTGGCGATATGTCACTAGTCGGTCCTCGACCTGCCCTACAGGAAGAAGTTTCACTCTATTCAGAATTAGATAGAGAGCGGTTACAAGTACTTCCTGGAATTACTTGTTTTTGGCAAATTAGTGGTCGCTCTGATCTGAGCTTTAATCAACAAATATCACTAGATAGGATGTATATTAGAAAACAATCTTTCCTCACAGACCTTAAAATTCTAGTTTTTACACTACCAGCTGTAATATCTGGGAAAGGCGCTTATTGACTGTTAGTGAAATCGATAACACAGGAGGGTTTCATGAAAAATCTTAATGCGACTATTTAGCTCGACCTCTTGGAATATGAACTATAATAAGATCATCGTAATTATAAGATTAGCCTACATTATTTTAATTGCTAAAAAATCGTGTTCTAGTTATTAAAAATTCAGAGGAACTGGCATTTGGCCGAAATCCATTACCAAACTAGCGAAGAGCAATTGGATATCTTTTCCCAGTTTGCTATCGACTTAGTCAATGTAATCGATAAAGACCAACTTCTATGGCTAGTTGCCAGAGAGGTGGTGAGTAAACTAGGATTCGTTGACTGTGTTATTTACGAGATTTTGCAAGAGAATGGCCGTCTAACACAAAAGGCTGCCTATGGGATTAAAAATCCATATCAAGAGGTTATTATCAATCACTTAGAAATACCGATTGGTAAAGGCGTAACTGGAACAGTCGCTCAATCCGGAGAAGCAACGATTATTGCGGATTCGAGTTTGGAGCAAAACTACATCATGGACGTAGAAAGTAATCTTTCAGAAATCACCGTTCCTATAATCTATAACAAAAGAGTATACGGAGTTATTGATTGTGAAGATCCTAGACGAGATTATTTTGGTCAAGCTCATCTGAGAGCGCTTGAAACAATAGCGGCAATGGTGAGCTCGAAGTTGCTGCAGTTCGAAATGAATACACAATTAAAGGACACGAATCGGGCGCTAAATGAAGAAATAGGTAAGGGTAAATTAATTGAATCTAAACTCAAAAACCATAGGGATTTACTTGAACTCGAAGTTGAGAGAAGAACGTCTGATTTACAATCTTGGAATGATGAACTGATTAAAGAAATTAACAATAAGCTGCACGCGGAGGCCCAAATGAGATCTAACGAAGAGCTACTTCATCAATCCGCAAAAATGGCATCTATCGGTATTTTGGCGGCTGGGATGGCTCACGAGATCAATAATCCAATCGCATTTGTGAATAGTAATCTGCAATCAATCGAAGAAATGTTAGAAGATTTAGAATCTACTAATGACTATCATCCATCAAATAATAGACGGGACGCTTTAGATTCCATCGATAAAGAAGTATTAGTGAAAAAAAATAAATTAGCCGAATTTGTTCAGGAGCTTCCAGCTATGGTTAAATCGGCTCTTGACGGTACCTCGAGAGTTATACAGATAGTCTCTGAACTGACGGAATATTGTCATCAGGATGCTGAAGGCAGAGCAATACAGAATATTAACCTGTTAACCGATAAGGCGATTTCTCTAGCCACTAATGAGTTAAAATATAAAGCGCACGTCAACAGATATTACTCTGACTTGCCAATGGTATACTGCTGGGGTGACAAACTAGTTCAAGTATTCTTGAATTTGATTGTGAATGCTGCTCAAGCTATTGATGACTTCGGAGAGATCAATATCTCGACCAGTCAAATGAATGATTCCGTCATTATTCGAATTTGTGATAATGGTAATGGGATGTCGGATGAAACTAAAGCGAAAATGTTTGACCCGTTCTTTACCACAAAAGAAGTTGGGATTGGTACAGGTTTAGGTATGCATATTTCCTATAACATAGTTGAAAATCATAATGGAAAAATAAGGGTCAGAAGTGAACTAGGTAAGGGAACAGAAATTAGTATTTCGATACCAGTTGAAAAAGAAAACTTTAGCTAAAACTACTATCTGTGCGTATTCTTTAAAAAAGATACAGATCTTAACACTGTTAAATTGCTCATAAATATAGCTTATACGATAGGGGGATTGAACAAAGTGAATCAAATATTGACTGAAAACCAGCCACGTATTTTATGTGTTGACGACGAAATCGAAGTCTTAGTGTCACTAGAAAGAGTATTGCGCCGAGCTGGGTATCGAGTTGATGTCCAAAGTTCTCCAATTGAAGCATTGCGAAATATAGTGGATAAACAATACGATATCATTATTTCTGATATGAGAATGCCCGAAATGAATGGTGCGAGCTTCTTGGAGGAAAGCCAAAAATTGTCACCTAGTTCAATGAGAATTCTCTTAACCGGTTATTCAGACCAAGAATCTACCGTGAAGGCAATAAACGAAGGGAAAATATTTAGCTATATAAAAAAACCGTGGGATAACAGTGAGTTTCGAGAGGTAGTAGCAAGTGCTCTAAAACAAAAGCAAGATAACGACCAACCCAACAAAATCTTAAAGTTAGAAAAACAGATTTCTAAAGCACTGATGCGCTCATACAGTTCTCTAACTAATGAAGTTACAGAAGCGAATGCATGTTTACGAGAGACTAGTTCGATTTTGGAAATTACGAAGACTGAATTACAAAATTCTCACCAACAAACGGTGAAGGTTTTTTCACAGCTACTCGCACTAAAATGTGGCCAGAAAATTGAAGCGAAAGCAATGATGGTTGAACATAGTCGTTTTATTTGTGACGCAGTTGGCTTTCGTAAAACTATCAAACATGATCTAGAAAACGCAATTTTTCTATTTGACCTTGGAAAATTAACACTATCCGAAGAACTTAGATCTAAAAATTCCGATGAATTAACAAAGGGCGAAAAAATTATTTTTAACTCGCATCCTCTGAGAGCGACTGAATTACTACTCCCCTTAACTTATATGCAAGGAGTAGGAGATATTTTGTCTAACTGTTATGAGAATTATGACGGTTCAGGCTATCCGAATAATAAATCAGGTACATCGATACCAATAGCGTCGCGGATGCTAAAAATTATTGTCGCTTTTTCTGAAAAGTTAAACGCACCTTCAGGAAGTATACAAGTTGCCCGTGATTTCATCACCCAAAACATAGGTAGTCTGTATGATCCCGAACTGGCGCAGATATATCTAAGTACCTGTGCTATTGATCCCTCTGTTCAGGAGCAACTCAAACAAAAAATTATTTCTGTAGAAAAATTAGATATATCACAAACCGTTTGTAAGGATCTATTAGGTATTAACGGGATGTTATTGCTTGCTAAAGGTACTCAAGTAACCAACCGGATAATCAAAGTGCTATCGGATTACGAACTAAATCGAACAACTAAACTGTGTATTGCGGTGAGTGAAGATGTTTTATCGCCAAAGGATTGGATGAATTAGAACGACAGTAGGTTGAGAACTAAACTAGAGATTAAACGAGGGATTATAGTATGGGCCTTAAAATGAAGAGGTTAGTTGTTATTGATGATGAGAAATGTATTCTTTCGGCAATTAAGATCGCTTTAAGAAAGCTCGATATCGATATTGTCTATTTTGATGAGCCGTTATTAGCATTAAAGTATCTTGAGAAAAATCAACCCGATATGATTATTTCCGATCAACGAATGCCTCAAATGTTGGGAATAGAAATTTTAACCAGAGTTAAGCTTTTATATCCTGATGTGGTGAGCGTTTTGTTAAGTGCATATAATGACTTTGAAGACATTTCTGTAGCATTTAACAAACAGATTATTCAAAAGTACTTATCCAAACCTTGGGACAACAAAGAATTGCTACACTTGGTTCAACAAGTTCTTGTTCCACGCAAAAACCGATCGACAGAGAAATCTCTAGACACTGAAACATTTCATGGAATGATATCAAACGATCAAAGTATGATGGAAACATTTAATCAAATAAGAAAAGCATCAACTAGCAATATTCCAATTTTTATTACTGGGGATACAGGAACGGGAAAAGAACTGGCCGCAAAAGCCTGCCATAAAGAAAGCGTTAGAGCATCAGAAGATTTTATTGCTGTAAACTGCGCCAATTTCTCGGACTCATTAATGGAGTCTCAACTATTTGGACATGTCAAAGGCGCATTCACCGGCGCGATAGGCAATCAACAAGGTTTACTAGCTGTCGCCAGTAAAGGAACCTTATTTATGGATGAAATTACCAGCCTTCCATTACCACTGCAAGCCAAATTATTGCGCGTTTTACAGGAAAGAGAATTCTGTTCAATAGGCTCTCATAAATTGCAAAAATTTGGCGCCCAAGTTATTACTGCATCATCGATTGCTTTGTCTGAGGCTGTACGTCGGGGTCAATTCAGAGAGGACCTTTTTTATCGACTTGATGTAATTTCTATTAAGCTGCCTCGTCTGTTTAATAGAGGAAATGATACTCTTTTTTTAGCAGAATATTTTCTTAAAAAATTTTCAAAAATTGCAGAAAAACCACAATTTATTCTTACTGAAAAGGCAAAACGTCTGATGAAACAATACAATTGGCCAGGCAATATTAGGCAGTTAGAAAACTTTGTCCATAGCCTAGTTGTTCTAAATGATTCAACCGAAATAACTGAAGAGGCCGTTAGAAACCATTTGCCCGATGAACTTCAAAGAATTGCCCCAAAAGCGTTTGTAGCTGATATATCAGTGAATCCAATACACGATGTTCAACCTCTATGGGTAACAGAGCGAAAAGTGATTCAGGACGCCATAAAGTATTTTGATGGTAATATACCAAGAGCCTCTGCAGCTCTTGAGGTGAGTCCGTCTACAATCTATAGAAAAATCAACGCTTGGAATAAACAATTTACTCAAAACTGATGAACCCTAGTCGCATGATGAATAGGTAAAACTCATCATTCAAGACTTAGTCTACCTTTGCCCTTAAGTGTGATATTGAGCTGAGAATTCTGTGTTTGTCGTTCTAATAACTTTAATATCAATATCATCAACTTTTTGATTAAATAGACCATCAATATTTTTAACTACCTTGCGATTATCGTTAAGATAACCTATCAAATGTTCTACTAAAAAACCGTTAGAGATAATTATTCCGCTTACACAAATTTCAGCAATCAATTTATGTTTTTTTTCTTGGTACAATAATATTTCTAACATACTAAATAAAGAACGCTGAGAGTAATATCTCTTATTAGGTGGTGGTATGCTCAAACCAGTTTTCGCAAGTAGGTAAACTAACCCAACGACTTGACCAGTTTTGTATCCAATTCACTTAATTATTTTTTCTGAGCTGGCTCGTCGGTGCTTGTCATTTTCTTTATTCAAGTATCGACTACCAAATACCCCAATCAAATCTATCTCACTTTTTTCATAATAACACGCTCCTTGATTAGTACTAGAGGAACAAAAAGCAATGTCTATACCACAAAAATGTTAAAATTCCGTAGTTAATAAAGAGATGTTAGAACACGTAATGTGTTGGAGGGGATTTTTTAATATTATTAAAAAATTTCACTAAGTAATAATATAAAAAATAGTAATCCATTTTTATAAAACTTTAAATTGGGACGCATATTTGTTTGCAATGTTCTTGGAAAATGTTAGTGCAGGTGCAGGTAACGAAATACAGTTGACCGATGCCACTAGAGGATTAATACATTCTGAGAAAGTGTCTGCAATACGCTTGAAAGGCGCGACTCACGATTGCGGATGTAAGTTGGGATATTATCAGACTTTCGTGAAAAAAGCGCTTGAACAAGGAAAACTAGAATTGAGGGACTTCAAGAGCTCTTTAATAACACTCGTTACTCAGATGCTCGCCGATGATGAATCAGCTTCTACGCCTAAGATTGTAGAAACATCTACCATTGTCAGATTATTTGGTTAAGTAACTATGATAACCATCTCTGAATATGCCGCGCTTTTTCTTATGCAGGGGTAACGATTTGCAAAATGCAAATATTCCCAATTTAATTCGCGAACTGCAAAACAGTTTCAAGAAATATCCTATAAATTAACTTAAATACCTGTTTCTATAGGTCTCCTAACGTCTGCAATACTTGGCAGTGTTCTTGCAATTCTTGGTTAAGTCAACAAAGTATCTAACCCTACGCGATCGGAGAAGCAAAATGCTAATGATGTACCGAACAGTGAAGCAGATAGAAGAAGTGAAATTTATTGAAGATCTTTCATCTGACGATGCCAAGAAAATTGAGAATGAAATACTATTAATCATACGACGTGGATTAGCAAAGTTGGTAATAGATCTAAGTGAGCTTCAATCAATTGATCAAACAGGCCTTGA
>JBLIBL010000142.1:0-7647 GCA_047633355.1 Polaribacter sp. | reverse complement strand
ATTATGCCGAGTGTAGACCAACTCAACCCAGCAGTACCCAAAACAATCGCTACGCTTCCCTAAAGGACCTACTTGGCCTTGGGCAGGCTCTATGAAAATAATCGATGCGAGTTATCACATCAACCAACCCGGCAACAGGAAAGGCAAATGAGGCGGTTTAAATTCTAGGTTAAAAGGCAGTTGATTGGTGGTTGATTCGATAGGCATTGTTGGTTTTACTTTTTAAATATCAATTAGCTAGGTATTTGTATGATAAAACAAGGGATAGAATAGGGGATCATACTTAGGTTATATTGATAAAGTAGTAGTTGACTTAAATAGAGGTCTTTTAAAAAAATTCAGAATTGGTAAAAGTTAAAAATATAATACTTTCTAAGAATCCCGACTAGAACTCTTGTCCTAAAAAAAAGAATAAAGAGTAAGATCAAAAAACATGTAGCAAATAATTCGCACGGAATTTTTAATCGGTATTGGTCTGAACTATGAATTTAGATAATTCGTGAATTAATTATGCATTTATGTAAGAATAAACTATTCCAAATATTAAGTTAACTTCTAAATACTTTATTATGCCGTTAAAATCACCTTCTAGTACAATTTTACTACTTGTTTGTTCTCTTTTGATTTTCGGATGTTCTTCAATGATTGATTCTCAGACGAAAAATATGAATAAAAATAATGGGTTAGGCTCCAATAAACTGAAAGGCATTGATTCTCTTTCTCAATTTGAAAGAAATATTGCTAAAAAGTTAATGCTGAGTATTCGCTATTTTTGTGAACAATCCAACTTAAGTAAAGACGGTTCAGAGGAGAACGATTTAAAGGAGAACGATTCCGGTTACAAAATTCGATGCCTAAATCCAGTTGTGCAACTATCACCTTCATTAAACAGTTTCTTAAGCCAAATTGAGCTAGCTGGTGTTGTTCTATTTTCCGAGAACATCGTTACGGTAGAACAAACAAAACAGCTGACAACAGATATACAAAAAGCGGGGCGAAAAGCAGGATCGTCTAATTATCTGATTGGCATTGATCAAGAGGGTGGCCGAGTGGTTCGTATTCCTAGAGATATTGCCACATCCTTTAGCGGCAATATGGCTATTGGAGCAACTTATGATCAGTTTGGTGATCAATTTTCCGCTACCGTTGGTAGTATTATTGGTAAAGAATTAGATTTTTTAGGGTTAAATCTCAATTTTTCACCGTCTATAGACGTTAACAATAATCCTGACAATCCTGTGATCAACATTCGTTCTTTTGGTGAAGATCCTGGGCGGGTTTCGGAACTTGGTCTTGCAATGATGAACTCATTACAGGAGCAAAACGTGATGGCGACTTTGAAGCATTTTCCGGGTCATGGGAATACTCATGTAGATAGTCATACCGGTTTGCCTTCTGTTGATTTATCCAAAGATGAAATGGATAGAACTGAGTTTGCGCCATTCAAATATGCCATTGAAAAAGGCGAACCTGCAATGGTAATGACTGCGCATATTCAATACCCTCAACTTGACCCAACTGAAGTTGTTAATAAATATGGAGAATCCATTGTTGTACCTGCAACTATGTCGCATAAGTTGATGACCAAGATTTTAAAAGAAGAGTTAGGTTTTAAAGGCATTGTTATAACCGATGCAATGAACATGGCAGGGATCAGTGCAAACTTTGATTTAGCAGAGGCAACCGCTCATTCATTTTTAGCAGGTGTTGATATTAGTTTAATGCCCTATCCTGTGAGGAACCAAAAAGACATTGATGACTTTATTTCTTTTGTTAAAAAAATTGCTCAATTAATGGAACATATTACTGCAAATAATTTATCAAAAAGTTATTCGAAATATGAGATGTTGACTCATACAGCTAAATCAGTTGCAACAATTGAAGCTGTAAAATTGAAATATCAATCTTCGATAAATGTTAAAAACACTTCTCAATGGACTCACAATAAATATAGAAAACTTGAACAAACCCTTGCGGAAAAGTCTATTTCAGCCTTGAGACTAGATGATTTTTCATTTCCATTAAATAAAAGTAGTAAAGACATTTCTATTCATATTTTAATTAGAAATAAAGACCAAATGGAAGTCGTCGAAAATGCATTTGAATTTTTTGAGGGTAATGATACAAAAAAACAGTTTAAATTGAATTTCACTTTGCTCAATCAAAATAATTTAAATGCAGTTAATTTTAATTCCGAAATTGAACATTTAATAATATTTGAGCAAGATGGTAGTGTAAGTGCAGTTGATATTGGTGAGGCGGGTGATGAGATTATAAAAAAGACCAATCTGTCTTTGGAGCAAACGTTAAATACAAAAAATCGAATAAATACTATTAATCATTATTTAGATCTAGCAAGCAAAAAATCAATTCCTACAACATTGGTAGCATCTCAATCTCCATATGATGTGATTCCTTATTTAGATGAACGTTATAACAGTAAAATAAATAATATTTTAGTTGCTTATGATGCGAGTGTTTATTGGGATACTGAAAATAAAAAGAAAGTGGGGAAAGGTTTTCGTGCAGTCGTTTCAGCTTTAATCGGCAGAACGGAAGTGCAAGGCAAACTTCCAGTAAATATATAAAAAATTCAAATGTTAACTGAGAAAGTATTATGGCCATGCAATTAAGTTTTTTTGACTGGTCAATTTTTGTTAGCTATTTCTTATTACTAGTGATTACAGGTTGGTTTTTTAGCCGCAAAAAAGTGAATAGTACCGACGATTTTTTTCTCGGAGGGAATACCATGCCGGTTTGGCTAGTGGCTATTTCTGTATTGGCGACGGCACAATCAGCCGCTACTTTTTTAGGTGGACCTGATCAGGGTTATCGAGCAGACTTAAGTTATTTAGCAACTAATATTGGGACAATACTTGCTGCAGTATTTGTTGCCAAGTATCTTATTCCAAAATTTTACGAATACAAAGTTGCAACAGTATACGAATTGTTAGAGATCCGGTTCGGTGAAAAATCAAAAAAACGAGCCGGTAGCATGTATTTGTTTGGGAGAGTATTTGCTAGTGGTGCGCGTCTTTATATGGCAGCTATTGCTGTTTCAATGGTTCTGTTTGGAAATATAGAGGCTTTTAGTGTGGTGTTTGCGATAGTGATTTTAACACTTGTTGGTCTGCTTTATTCATTTGTTGGAGGTATTCGTTCCGTTATTTATAGCGACGCAATACAAACGGCTGTTTATGTTGGCGCAGCATTAGCCGTTGTTATCTATCTCCTTAACATTATCCCAGCTGATTTCTCCGAAATTTTCGGTGCACTTCAAAATCCGAAATATGGTGGCGCATCAAAATTAATTTTATTTAATTTTGATTTGGACTTCACATCAAAAGGGGTTTTTACTGTTTGGGCTTCAATAACGGGTTTTCTTTTGTTAAGCATTGCATCTTTTGGTATGGACCAAGATATGACTCAACGGATCCTTACCTGTAAATCAGCTAAGGAAAGTTCTAAGGCGATGTTGTCTTCAGTTATATTGGTTTTACCTGTCGTATTTATTTTTGTATCGATTGGGCTACTTTTATACATTTTTTATCAACGGCCTGATTTAATGGGAATGAAGGAGGGACTAGAATTAGGCGGTGATTTTCAGGGAGAAAAAATTACGGTGTTTATGAATTTTGTTTTAAATGAAATGCCATCTGGATTAAGAGGTTTCGTGACTGTGGGTATCGTTGCTGCAGCGCTTTCTACACTTAACTCTGGCCTCAACTCTATGTCTTCAGTGGTCATCCAAGATTTATATAGACCTTGGTTAGAAAAGAAAAATATCAGTAAAACAGAAACGCACTTTGTTAATGCTGGTCGATTAGGAATGATGGGCGCGGCATTGGCATTAGCCAGTATGGCAGTGCTTAGTTTTTATTGGCAACGATATACAGATATGCCATTACTCGCATTTGCTTTGAGCGTAATGGTTTTTTCATATAGTGGTTTACTTGGTGTTTATTTCAATGCGTTATTTACTAATCGAGGCAATGAAAATAGTGTTTTTACAGCTTTAATTGCTGGTTTTATTTCCACGTTATTTTTTCAATCCTATATACAGGATATGATTGATATAGATTTTCTAAAGTTTGATTTAGCGTTTCCGTATCAATTATGTATAGCAACCTTAATCGCCTTTCTGATTTGTTTTGCAGGTAAACCTGATTTAAAAACAGGGAAATCTACCGAATCAAAGAGATTTAATTAAATGTCTGAATCTGAATCCGAAATCGAAACCGAAAAACACTTTGTATTAGCAATCGATGCAGGCGGTACAAAAACATTAGGACTTTTAAAGTGTTTAGAAAGTGAAGAGACTTGGTGCTTCAGGGCGGGTAGTGCTTCTCTTTCGTATAATTTAAGCAATGCCTGTCAACAAATATTTGATGTGGCGCAAACGCTTTTACAAAAAGCATCTTGCCCTGCGAATCAAGTGGTGTTGGTTTGTGGTGTTGCAGGTGCAGGTAATTCAATCAATAGAAAAGCATTAGAAGATAAACTAAATCCACTGTTTCATAAAGTTATTGTTTCCAATGATGGACGCACATCATTGTATGGTGCTGGACTAGGCGACCCTATGATTGTTCTCGCGATGGGAACAGGAAGTGTCGCAATGCGTCTGGATAAAAATAAGACTGAAACACAGTTTGGTGGTTGGGGTTTTATTGCTGGGGATTTAGGAAGCGGCGCTTACATGGGGAAACAATTGGTTTCTTTAGCGTTAGTACAACTTGATAAACAGCAATTAAAGTGTGATATTTTGATGAATGAAACAGTCTCTCGCATGTTGAGTAAACAGCAATTAAAAGGGAAAGACAATAAAGAAAGTAAGGAAATCAACCAAGCCATTGCAGAGTGGATACAAAATGCGACAGCAACTGAATATGCCTCATTCGCTCCGCTTATATTTGAATATGCCGATCAAAGTATTTTTGCACAAAAAATACTGAAAGACGCTGCATTATGGATCGAAGATCTAGCTGAAACTGCAGGTTATAAAGGTGAGCAGTTTGGCGATATCCCTATTACAATTATTGGTGGGCTTGCGCAAGCGATAAAGCCTTACTTATCCAATGAGTTTTTCAGTACATTAGTTTCAGCAAAAGGTAGTGCGCTAGACGGTGCATTATTTATAGGTGAAGAATATTTGCTGAAAAAAAAATTAAAAAAGAACAAAAAATAATGAATGAAAATAATTTAATTTCTGAACTCGCTAAATTAATTTCAGAGAATCAAAATTCAGAGACTCTTGATATTGATTTAGTTAATACCGAAGAAGTGATTAAGCAAATAAACCAACAAGACCACAAAGTGGCTGAAGCGATCCAGAAAATCATTCCAAATATGACTCAGTCGGTTGACTTGATCGTGAAGGCTTTTAATCAAGGTGGACGATTGATTTACTTAGGTGCTGGTACTAGTGGTCGCATAGGCGTGTTAGATGCTGTTGAATGTGTTCCGACTTTTGGGATAGAACATGGAATGGTTATTGGTTTAATGGCAGGTGGTGAATCAGCCATGTATCAAGCGAAAGAGGGTATTGAGGATCGGTTTGATGAAGGCGAAAAAGACCTAAAAAATATTAAGCTGAAAAGTAAAGATGTTGTCGTTGGGATCGCTGCTAGTGGAAGGACTCCGTACGTTATTGGCGCGCTTGATTACGCAAAAAAAGTAGGTGCTAAAACGATTGCATTAAGTTGTAATCCAAAAGCTGAAATAGCTAGCCACGCAGAAATCGCACTTCTGCCAATTGTTGGCCCTGAAGCGTTAACCGGTTCAACAAGGATGAAGTCAGGAACTGCACAAAAAATGGTGCTCAATATTTTAAGTACTGCCAGTATGATTCGAATTGGGAAAAGTTATCATAATTTAATGGTTGATGTTAAAGCGACTAACGAGAAGTTACATGCTCGCGGCACCAGAATGTTAATGCAGGTAACGGGCATCAATGAAAAGGAAGCTATAAATACTTTAAAGGATGCGGGTGGGTTAGTTAAACTGGCAATCCTAATGGCTTTATCTGGAAAAAATTATGAAGAATCGACACAGATATTAAATAAAGCAAATGGTTTCTTACGTGACGCCATTGAACAATCTAAAGTATGAAAGCTGTTCAACAATTTATAAGTGTGTTTTTTGTATTATTCTCAATCAGTTTACTACTGGCAGTAGAAAATTCTTATAGCGCTGATGGTTTATCAAAAATTAAAACAGGCGCGGACCAACCTGAGCAGTATTTACCCTATTTAAAAGATAAAAGAGTAGGTGTTTTAGTCAATCAAACTTCAAGAACTCATGGCCAGCACTTAGTTGATTTTTTGATTGCAAAGGGCATCAATGTTGCGCTAATTTTTGCACCAGAACATGGTTTTAGAGGAGAACATGGTGCAGGTGAATATATTAAAAATAACCGCGATTCAAATACGGGTGTTGAAATAATCTCACTCCATGGAAAAATTAAAAAGCCATTACAAAAGCATATGGAACAACTTGATGTTTTAGTTTTTGATATTCAAGATGTCGGTGTGCGATTTTATACTTATATTAGTTCAATGCATTACTTTATGGAGTCTTGCGCAGAAGAGAAAATCCCAATGTTGGTACTTGATAGACCAAACCCTAATGGCGATTATATCGCGGGTTCTGTGTTGGACTTGAAATTCCAGAGTTTTGTTGGCATGCATCCTATTCCTGTCGTTCATGGATTAACGGTTGCAGAGTTAGCCCTGATGATTAACGGTGAGGGTTGGCTCAAGCGTAAAGAGAGTTGCGAGCTTAGAGTGGTTAAAAATTTGAATTATAACCATGGAATACATTATTCCTTGCCTGTTAAACCGTCCCCTAACTTGCCTAATGACCGCTCTATTAGACTTTATCCTAGTTTAGGTTTTTTTGAAGCGACGCCAGTTAGCGTAGGACGGGGAAGCCATTTACCTTTTCAGGTTTTAGGCTATCCGAATAAACATATGGGTGATTTTCAGTTTACTCCGGAGAAAATACGAGGTAGTTGGAAAGATTTAAATCATACAAATGAATTGCTTTTTGGAGAGGATTTATCTTTACCAAAAAATGACCAAGCATCTTTATCGAAAATGAATCTTTCGCTCTTAGTTGATTGGAACAAAAAGTTCAAAAAAAACGGCTTGGCACTAATTTCAAGACCAGAGTTTTTAGCCAAATTGTCAGGGTCGGATAAATTAACAGAGTGGTTAGAAAAAGGGTTGGAAGCCAATCAAATTGAAAGCAACTGGCATAAAGAGCTTCTAGAATATAAAAAACTTAGGTCTAAATACTTAATTTATGCAGATAGCGACTATATGAAGGCTTTTAAATAAAGGTGGTTTTTAGCTTTGTTGGAATAATATATTCAAAATGGTTATTATAGAGATATGAAATTGATAATATAACTAATAAAAGTGCATAAATGAGTTGTCTGCTTCAAATACGTTCTATCAGAAATGATATGTCGGCCAATGAAAAAAAACTAGCTGACTATATTTTAAATAACTCAGCACTGTTGAGAGATTATTCATCTCAACAATTGGCTAGAGTGGTTGGTGTTAGTCAATCTAGCGTTGTTAAGTTTTGTCAAAAGTTAGGCTATAAAGGTTATCCTGATCTTAAGTTGGCGATTAATGAATCAGT
>JBLIBL010000141.1:0-7653 GCA_047633355.1 Polaribacter sp. | reverse complement strand
CAATCTGAGCTTTGTACTCGCGCTTTTAATCGGAGATATTGGTAATACACCATTAAGTATCGTTACTGATTTTTTCGCAAATTGCGGATAAACAGATAAGTAGTTTTTTAGTGCCTTTTCTGCGACGAAAATCATTTTATCTAGTTTTAATCTGGCAAGAAAATAAATAAACTTCCATTTTAAGCTTTGGTGTACACGCTCATTATGACGTGTATAAACAACTCTAATGTGGGTAAAAAAAGATGCTAACAATATTCTTAGTAAAGAATGGCTACTATGAACATGTACTAGATCATAGTTTTTTAGAATAGCTCTTATTTTTGATATGCTTGTAGCAAAATGAAGACGGAACTCTTCTTTCGCAATTTCTGTCTCAAGAGGCTCACCTTGCAGGCCCATGCTTAAAATCCCAACAGATAACTTTTGATTAGCTAGCTGTTCTGATGCGAGATCAATGACAAATCTTTCTGCCCCACCGACATTGAGACTACTGACTACGTGTAATACTCGCATTAATGTTCCTTTTAATTTTATATCTTGCAGATTCTATCATTTTATTTTGTTTTATAAATCTTAAATGGATACTTTACGTTGATAGATTATCTTTAATACGCTTTATCTTAGATAATGGAGAAAGTAATTTTTGTTTTATTTTATACTTTAAAGCCTCTAATGAGCGGGGGGGGTGTATAGCCTCATTTTTATTACAGTAATTATAATGTAACATCCAAGGTAAACAGCGCCATGTGATTAACTGTGCTTCACGTAATGAAATACTGCTTTGCCAAGCATTAATTCTAGTTTTATCAACTTGTTTACCCACTAAGCTATGTTGCTTTTTAGTGTAGTGCGGTAGTGATATTCCACCACCATTTTTCATACATTCTTCGTTCGTCATTCCAATAAAACCACATAATTCAATCAGTTTAGTTTCTTGATCAAGAATGTAATCTTCGTATCGAAGCTCGTAACTACAATGAGATTGACGTGCTTTAGCGGTAAAGCTATACGTTGTTGCGATATTCCAATTGCTGGCAAAAGCTATTGGATCATGTGAATTCCATCGTAATAAATTATGCATTGAGGCATAAACAGCTCTTGGGTCTCTAACTATATGGATGAATTTTGCTTGTGGAAAAATCGCCTTATACAAGTCTACTCGCTCACGGTTATGTGGGGTATGCTCGATCCAAGTTTTTGGCTGATTTTCATTGAGCTGAAAGTGGTGTCGAAGTAAGTTATAAACACGCTCTGCTGGCTCCGCCTTAACTAAGAAAGGCTGCGAGAAAGTAGGTAAGTCAATGTCTATCCCCGAAGCTCGAAAGTGAAACGTTGCTGTCATTCTATGATAAAGCGTCGTAATCTCATCCATTGTGGAAGCAGTCGAAGTAATCAACATTTGAATGAATGGCATTTCAGGCAGTGCTATTGCGTTACTATTTGCCGCTAATTGTGAAGCTAGCATTGTTGTGCCACTGCGATATGAACCAAAAATAAATACGGGTGTTATTAAGGTGTTTGTATCACTCATAATAGGATCTCTATTTTTTACTCGGGTGAAATTTTGTCTTTATGTTTCTAAGAAATAGCTCAATATAGGATTGAAACGATTTTCTGGCAATAATTATTGTGTCAAGTTGGTCTGCATCAGTCGACAGGCTTTTCTTATACAGTGTACTTCCCACGAGAAAGTTATATTTTTTATACTTGGCCGTTATACAAGATAAAACAGTGAGGTAATGTGAAATCAAACCAGGACGACAATGATTACTTTGTTTATAACTAAAGCCTGATTGATAAAATAATACTTCATGATTAAATATGAAATTATAAAGGTAGCCAATATCTTCCGAGTCGGTATATATCCTGACGAGTTGAATTTCACCCGCTTCAAATCGAGCCTTAATGAGGCTCAGATGAAATTCTTTAAAGAATGGCTTAGCGAAAGCTCCTTCTTTCCCTCGTTTTATCCATTCTTGTTGGTGAAGGACCTCTAACTTATTAAACATTAATTTTGCTTCGTCAGCGGTTTTAGCAAATTGAATTCTAGCGCCCCCTTGAGTTTCATATTCCTTTAAAGAACGTTTGATTTGTGATCTTTTATTTTTACTTAAATGAGCTAGGTAACTTGCTGGTTGCTCGAACTGAGTTAAATTGATCCAATATGAAGGTTGAGATATTGTTCTCACAAGAAAAGCAGAGCTATTAAAGGCACTAAAGTTTGTCGAAATTAGTAATCTAAATTCGTTAATATCTTCTAGATGGTTTATTGCTAAGGTCAATTGTCGGTCACGGATATTTTTATTGCAAAGAATAGAGTTGTATTCAACGACTAAGTCATCATATTCTTCATGACCGGTATTATTGAAATAACCACGTTTTTTGTTAAAGATTTTATGTTCAACACCTTTTTTCACACCAAGAAAAAAGCAACAGACCGGCTGATTATCAATATAGTTAATAATCAATTCAAGTTGAGTTGTGTCAGGTAGGCAGTTGAGCCACGTAGAAATCCAGCCCCATGAATTAAAAAAGCTAACTTCTGCTTCCTGTTCAAGAAGTGTCCACACTTTCTTTACTGCTATGGCATTCGTAAATGGATTGAGTCTTACTAATTTAAATGACATGACGATCAATATTATTAGTTGCCGTTTGCTGATTTTTTTCTAAGCAATCTTTGTTATTCTTTTGCGCTAAGTGCCAATTAAGCAGTAGCCAATAGCTTTCATAATTATGCTCAACAGTTAGCTTTCCTATTTGTTCTTTACTAAAAAGAAATTGCTCGGCAACTGCTTCTTTGATCATTGCTCGAAAAGGATTATTGAGCCATGAAATAAAAGGAACAGGAAAACCATGCTTTTTTTGATAAATTAGTTCACGAGGAAAGTATTCACAGGCAAGTTCTCTAAGTACAGGTTTTACGTAGTCACTGCCATAGAAATCATCATTAGATAATGTTGATGATACTTCCATGACCTCAGCATCAAAAAAAGGCGAGATAAAATGCTTATCATGTAGCCCAGCAATTAATTCAGCTTCTTTAAAATGTATGGGCATATCACAATCAATAAATAAATTTTGTGCTTGATAACGAATATCAGATAAAGAACCATTTTTGATTGAAGACCAACTATCTACGGTATAACAATTATTATCTTGAAGCTTATCAATAATCTCTTGTTCCGTGGAGGTATAATGTATTCTGAATAAGTTTAAAAATAAGATTTGTAAGGATGTACTTTTTAAATTTTTAAGTACTTTTACACGACCAGGGAGAAACTTTTCACCTAGAGAAAGTAAGCTTATAGGGATATATGAGCACTGTTTTTTCCAACGCAGATGTGTTTCAAGTCGCTTAATACCGTTAGAACCAAACAGCGTATCTGCCGCTTCACCATAAATAACGGCTTGGTAAGCTTGTGGAATTTCTCTCATCATCGCTGTCATTGCTAAAGAACTATAATGCCTAAGGGGTTCTCTGTTAAGCTTGATAAGTTGTTGTAAGTCATTAAGTAAACTTTCATTTGAAATTTCAACAAGATAATGTTTCATTCCTAATATTTTAGCAAATTCTTTGGCTGTGGCTAATTCAGGATTTTCTTCATCTTTAAAAACAGGTGTTATTAAGCAGCATTCTTCAAATATGTCCTTACTAAGGGCGGCTAATAATGAAGAATCTACCCCGCCACTTAAAAAAATGGCGACTTTTTTGTAGTGTTTACTCGCGACTTTCAAATTATTTTGCAATGCAATTTTAGTCTTTTTTATTTTCTCTGTCAGGGGAACAGCAGAATACTTTGGTTTCGGTAGGACCCAATATTGCTGTTGTTGATGAATTTCTTCACCTGTTATTTTAACTGTATGCTTAGGCTTTAATTTTGATATTGCCGAAAGTAAGGTATTTGAGCTGGTTGTATAGCGATAGAGTAGTATTTCAAATTTTGCTAAAGGATCTATTACTAGATCATAAATGGGCATTAATTGTGCTCTAGAGCTAATCAGTAACTTATTACCTTGTTGTTGCCAGTAGATAGTTTTGGCACCGAAAACATCGTTAAAAAAAGTCATGCCACCACTTGTTATTAATACACCACAAAAATGTCCTTTCTCATGAATAAGTTCATGAAAATTCTGCAAAGTAATCGTTTCTTTAAGTTTATTCAAGGTCGAAGGAAAGAAGTAACCATCAACTAATAATACCATGTCAGTTAAGTGAACGATTTGGCAATTTTTATGTGAAATACGATAACTATAATCACCTATGGTAAAGAGATTAGTTGTAGTGCCGCCTCTGCTTTCATTTGTATCTCTAAGAGTTCTTGAGATTAAAAATCCATTCATGATAATGCTGCTTATTATTAAGTTATTTTTCTTTTGAGAGAGGTAATCGTTGCTTTGAATTGTTTAGTGAACATATAAAATGCAGGTTTAGGATCACACCAAGAAAAATAGATAAATGTATGGGATTTTAGCAAGTTGCTAAAGTATGTTTTGAAAATAGATAAACTATCTTGCTTATCTTTATGACGAGAAAATAAATCCTCGTATAAACTTAAAAACATACGTTGATTTATTTGTTCTTTTTCGGTGAATGGTAATGATTTTGCCACACAGAAGCTGGCATATACATTATTTTTACCGCAACTAGTGTCAAAGTAATTGCATAGTCCTAACCTTGGGTTTATTTCAATATACTTATATTGTCCATCACGGTCATCAAGTTTAAATTCAACCATGGCAGGACCTACATAATTCAAACCTTGTCCGAGCTTTGCTACTTGTTCAATGATTTCTGGGTTAGGTCGACTTATTGCATAGCTAGTCACACCAAAATGAGGAGGGGTAAGTTGTAAGCGCTGAAAGGTAAAGGCATTAATCAACTTTCCTTTCAAATCGAATGTACAGTTGCATACCCATAAATTAGCATCGTCACCAACAATAATTTCTTGAGCAATGCAGTATTGTAGCTTGTCAGCAAACGTTTGATAAAAGCTATCTAACTCTATATCGTTATATATTTGTATATTTTTTTGACCAATATAATTCATTTCATTCGAGCGGGGTTTAATTATAATGGGTAGCGAAATATTGGCTAAAAGTTGCTCTGCAGAATCTGGTAGTATCAGTAGTGATTTTGGTAAAGTAACAAGATTTTTTACCAGTTCTACTTCTTTTTGCTTATCAATGAGTTGATAAGAAAGATCACCATTAGGAATAACAAATGAAAATTTCTCTGTAAGTATCTGCTGATTTTTTGACAGGAAGTTAACGTACCAGTCTGATGTTGGGATCAGTACTAGGTTACTCTTAGGCCAATTAAGTAATATGCTTAAAAGTTCTTGTTCATTCTTGTTTTTTTGTAATGCAACTTTACGTATAGGCAGTCTTGAAGATAACACTACGTCATCAGGAGTTGCTGCAATAACATCAAGTGAAATACCTTCTAAATTAAGGCTTCTTATTGCACCTAAACCATTAGGTCCAGCGGCAAGAATGATGGCTTGGCTATCTAAACTCACTTTTGAAAACAACTATTAAACTTTATAATGGCTAAATCATCTTGTTCAACACAAAAACGAACTAAATCGAAAGGATCATTAATAGCTATATTTCTCCCTGGAATATTGTTAAATCCAATGAGGTAGCCTGCTTGTTTACTATAGTCGAGTGTCTTTTGATTATAGCAATTTTGGCGCCCTACAGGGTAAGCGATTGAGTATATCGATTGTTTTAATTTTTCTTCTAATACTTTTTTAGAGTGGGTTATTTCGTGTAATTGGCTAAGGTCATCTAACTGTGATAATATTTTATGATTCATCGTATGAGAACCAATTTCCATCCCATTATTCACCATTTCTTGTGCTTGTTGCCAATTAATAAAAAGCTGATGCTGTTGCGTAGTTAGTTTCTGGTAAGCCTGGGGGAATTTTATTTTAATATCCGCTAAAATATCATCAATACTGACAGTATTACTTTCTTTTGCGTGGCGCATAATACGGTAAATAGTTTTATCTATATCTTGAGGTCTTAAGTCATATTTTTTTGAACTGTTTGGTAAACGGTAATATTGACCAACAGAGTTTCTTAACAAGTATGCAATTTCGTCCCACCAAGGAATATGGCACGAATCGATAAAGTCAGTGACTAAATAGAAAGTAGCTGAAACATTATGTGCTTTAAGAATTGGGTATGCGTCAGTATAGTTATCAATATAACCATCATCAAAAGTTATAATCGCATATCGTTGGGATATGACTTGATTATCTTTGCTAAGCTCATGCAATTGTTTAGTATTTATAATGGTGAAGTTATCTTTGATGGCTATAACATGATCATTAAATGCTTTTGTCGAGCATGAGTAAATAGCTCTATCAAAAATGGTTGTGTATTTATCACCAACTCTATGATAATTGAATACATATACACCGTTAGGCAGGTTTCGCCACCTAGCATGAAGAATGCCAGATAGCTCTAATAACTTTCTTAATCCTTTTTTTAAGCGAAACCCCATAAGACCCTTAAGATAATTTTTTAAATGCTGGTTTTGGGAGGATGAAATCACGGTAAAGGTGAGGGTTACCTGTTTCCCCTGCCTCTGCTGCTTTCGCTATATTATACATCTCACGTGCAGATGTATAATGCAGTGAGTATTTTTCGCCATCATTGTATTTTGTTTCTAAATAGCTATGCATATCATGACGATCTTGACCGAGAAGTGTATCCATATCAGGTTCTTGAGTACCATGGGTGTGAACTTTAATAAAAACCCACTCCGGACGTCCTTTTACATGTATGTGTGAACTAACCCATTGATCTATTCGAGAGCGAAGTGGTGGGACTTTTTTACGTACATCGGCATTTTCGATGTGAGGTAAACCTTTAGCTGTTCTCCATTTGAAATTCAAGCCTATTGGGCCTTGAATCATCATTAAGTCACCTTGCTGTGTTTGGTTCACTCTAACATCAATACCGGTATCATGCCCTTTGCAATGGCCATCTTTACCCGTTGCATAATAAATAGCATTTACTTTGCTTGTTTGGCTTGGGCTCGGAGATGATGGCAATGTCATATCAACATAGCATCCCGTTGCTTTTAATAAGCTAAGTTCATTATTGATACCGCAATGAGCACCACCGGGTAATGAGTTATCTAATGCCCAATTTCCATGGATAAATGCATACATTATTTGTCCCGTATCAGGGTGTATCGATAAAGCTCCGTGATCTTCATTTAGTGTTTTCGCGAAACTCTCAATGGTCTTAGTAAAGTTCTCAGCAGTGTCATCTTCATGGTGTAAATGAATCTCTATTTCACCAAAACCGTGGTAACACATGTCAGAAAGTTTGGCCAAATGTTCATATCGATATTCCTCTTCTGGATAGAAGAAACAATGCTTTGGCATATGTCCATCAGCATCCTTATGCTGCTTAGCCATTTCAGGATATTCATTGAACCAACGATCTACGCGTGCTCGCTCTACTTCAATATCGTCATTTCTCCATTGCGGTTCATAATGATCAACAAAGCAGAAAAGAACATGGGTTGTCCCATCAACTTTTGGACGTGAAATAATTTGTTTGATATATGGCACAAACCACATATGCATTTCTTTCAACTTCAATACTCGCCAAAAAACGATAGCTGATAAAATG
>JBLIBL010000140.1:0-7660 GCA_047633355.1 Polaribacter sp. | reverse complement strand
GATCGCATAAAGATATTTAGCTCTACCTTTACCGCCTAAACTGAACCAGCTTTTTTGTGCTTTGCGAGCAGAAGTAACGGCGGCTTCAACCTGTATTGTCGTAGACTGAGCGAGTTTTCCAAGACTTCCACCTGTTGCCGGATTAAAGCTATCAAAAAGGTTTTTTGGTGCTGCTTTTTGCCATTCACCATTGATAAAAATACGAGATGAATTTTTATATTTTTTTAACCAATTTAAAACGTTAGTATTACTTTCTGGAGCGGGACCATAGTTCATAGTGTTAAATATCTCCGCTATCTTATTATTTTTCATATTGTTTCCGGTATATAAAATTTAGTAATTTTTAATATCATCCTTTAAGGAAATGAAGTTAACTCATTGCATGTCGATGATTGGCTGAATACCTTCCAGTCACATGATGTTCTAGTTGACGTTCAATATCACCTAATAAGCTGGATGCTCCAAATCTAAACATATTCGAATTTAACCAAGAATCACCTAACTCTTCTTTTATTAAAATCAAATAACTCAGTGCATCTTTAGCGGTACCAATTCCACCAGCGGGCTTAAATCCAACTCTAAAACCGGTTAGATCTTGATAAGCTCGTATCATCCTAATCATCGTTAATGAAACCGGTAGAGTTGCGTTGATGGGCTCCATTCCAGTTGACGTTTTAATGAAATCACTTCCAGCCATCATGGATACCATGGACGCTTTGGCAACATTGTTTAATGTGCTGAGTTCGCCAGTTGCGATAATGCTTTTCATATGTACTTTACCGCAAGCTTGCTTAAATGCTTTAACTTCATCATAAAGTGCTTGCCAGTTTCCATTTAAAACATGGGCACGTGTAACCACAATATCGATTTCTGTCGCGCCAGCGGCTACGGATGCTTTTATTTCTTGTAGTCGAATTTCCATTGATGATAGCCCTGCAGGAAATCCTGTTGAGACAGCGGCTACCGGAATATTTGAACCTTTAAGTGCTTTAACCGCGGTTGCTACCATTTCATGGTAAACGCAGACGGCACCAGTGGTTAAATTCAAATCTTCAATCCCAAGATCTTTTTGTAAATCTAAACTGACCGGTGTGCGAGCTTTTGCACATAAACGCCTTACCTTTCCCGGTGTGTCTTGACCAGAGAGAGTGGTTAAATCGATACAAGATATCGCTTTAACTAACCAGGCCGCTTGCCATTCTTTTTTTACAGCTCGTCTTGTGGTTAAAGTCGAGACTCTGCGCTTTACGGCGCTTAAATTGACTCGGATATCTTCTACCCATTCAGGATTAAACTGAGTTCCAGGGTTATGCACGTCTGAAACAACGTTTTTTAGAGAGTCCGATTTAGAGTCTGATTTAGAGTTTGATAGGTTCATTATAATGGTCTCATTCTTTTTCTTTAGCTTTTGGCAACACGCTTAATTATGACATTATTTTCATTCGGTGTTTCTTGATTCGATTGATCACTCTCAAAGGAAGATGAAAGAGTCATGATTTTATGAATTTTTGCGATAGTCTTATCTACATCATCTTTATTTTTTGCATGAACCATCATCAAAGGTTCAGATTGACTCACTTCATCACCCACGCCTTTAATTGCGCTTAAACCAACCGAATGATCAACCGAATCCTGTGCTCTTTTACGACCACCACCTAATTCTACGACTAAATTACCGATTTCTCGAGCATCCATATCGGTAATTATTAGTTTTTCACCTGTTGAAACTTTTGGATATACTGGAACAATTATATTTGCAGGGGTCAAAATTTGTTGATGATTAGATAAAATATTACTTGGGCCACCTAGTGCGACAACCATTTTTTCGAAATATTCCGCAGCAAGACCTGAATTCAAATTTTTATTCACGAGTGCTAATGCTTCATCTTTAGACGTTGAAACTTTGCTTAAAACAAGTAGCTCAGCAGCCAATTCAACAACGACTTTATGTAATCGAGGGTCGCGAAAATCACCTGTTAAATAATCAATCACTTCGATCATTTCTAATGTGTTACCGGCTGTTGGTCCAAGTACCTGAGACATATCAGTGATTAATGCGGAAATAGGAAGCCCTAAACCTTCACCGACTTCTAAAATATTTTTTGCCAGAGCTTCAGCCATTTCTCGGCTAGCAGCAAAGGCTCCACTTCCTGTCTTGACATCCATGACGAGGGCATCAAGACCTGAAGAAAGCTTTTTAGATAAAATTGATGCAGTTATTAGAGGAATAGATTCAACCGTTGAAGTGACATCTCTAACACCATAAAGACGTTTATCTGCGGGTGCTAATTCAGGTGTTTGGCCGATAACAGCACAGCCGATATTAGCGACAATATCTTGGAAGTCCTTTATTCCTGGTGTGACATTATAACCGGGAATACTTTCCATTTTATCCAACGTACCGCCTGTATGCCCTAATCCACGTCCTGAAATCATTGGCACATGAGCTCCGCATGAGGCTAGCATTGGCGCTAACATAATACTAACTTTGTCACCCACACCACCTGTGGAATGTTTATCGACTACTGGGCCATTTAGTTGGTAACTTGACCAATCTAAGGTCTCACCAGAAGCTTGTAGACTTTTTGTAAGTTCAACGCATTCATTTCTATCCATACCCTGGAAAAAAACAGACATGGTTAAAGCTGCAATTTGCCCTTCACTGATTGAGTGATCATAAATACCTTTGACAAAAAATTGTATTTCTTCTGCGGTTAGCGTTTTACCATCGCGTTTGGTACGAATTATTTCTTGAGCGAGCATTGTATTTAAGCAACCTTGATATTTAACTAGTGTTAATGTGCAAAGGATTCGGAGTCGCATCTAATAGAGATATTGCCATCAATAATAGACGACTATTGACATTAAAATTTGATAGTGCGATTAAAAAGCGACTCTGACCCCGTTCTTTATACTTGACTGAATGGCTAAAAACAATAGTAGTATAAAGTGAATTGACGCTATAATAAATCAAACCTGACCAGTTGGTCAACTTTATTGAGGGAGAAACACTTAAGCGTCTAAAAATGCTATTTTGACCGTTTGGTCAAACTGTGATAATTTGTTTTTAATTAGGTTAAGTATGATGGCAATTAACACATCATTTGAGCCTTTGAGTAGAAGATTTACACTAACAATTAAAATTATAAAACAGGTGAATTTATGAGTATTATTGGCATGTTCGTTTTGATAGCTGTTGCTATCATTTTCTCAGAAAACCGTAAAGCAATTAATATTAGAACCGTCGTTGCGGCTTTTGCTCTTCAAGCTATTTTTGCAGCGCTGGTTTTATATGTTCCAGCGGGACAAGAAGCATTAGGAGCTGTTTCAAATAGCGTACAAAATGTCATCAACTATGCGGATAGCGGTATCAACTTTCTATTTGGCGATTTAGGTAGAAAAAAATTAGGTTTTATTTTTGCTTTTAACGTTTTGCCCATTATTGTTTTCTTCTCTTCATTAGTCGCTGTTTTATATTACCTTGGCATCATGCAAAAAATCATTAATGTAATTGGAAGCTTTTTTAAATTTGTAATGGGGACTGGTCAAGCCGAATCATTATCAGCAACCGCTAATATTTTTGTAAGCCAAACAGAAGCCCCGTTGGTTATAAAACCTTATATTTTAGGCATGACTCGGTCTGAATTGTTTGCTGTAATGGTCGGAGGTATGGCTTCTATAGCAGGTTCACTGCTTGTTGGTTACGCTAACTTAGGTGTAGAATTAAAATATTTGATTGCATCTAGTTTTATGGCCGCACCGGGTGGATTATTAATGGCCAAATTAGTGATTCCAGAAACAGGGACACCCAAAGATGCACTTGAAGATATCAATTTCGACAATGATGAGAAACCTGCAAATGTAATCGATGCGGCAGCGAGCGGAGCTGTAAGCGGCATGAAACTAGCTGTTAATATTGGAGCGATGTTAATAGCCTTTATCGCTTTAATTGCTCTTCTTAATGGTGCATTTAGCGGCATAAGTTCAATGTTAGGATTACCCGAAGTGACAATAGAAACAATGCTTGGTCATGTTTTTTCTCCAGTTGCTTTTGTTCTCGGTATTCCTTGGAGTGAAGCGGTTACAGTGGGTAGTTTAATCGGGCAAAAATTGATTCTTAATGAGTTTGTTGCTTATGTCAATTTTGTTGAATTAAAAGACACTTTACTTCCTCACACTCAAGTGGTGGTTACTTTTGCTCTGTGTGGTTTTGCTAATTTATCTTCGATTGCCATTTTATTAGGCGGTTTAGGAAGTATTGCGCCAACAAGGCGTCATGAAATAGCAAAAATGGGTCTTAAAGCGGTATTAGCTGCAACACTAGCAAATTTAATGAGTGCGGCATTAGCCAGCTTGTTTGTCACGTAAAAAAGATAGAATCATTTAAGTTTTAGGATAAAAGGAAACATTTAATTTGATTGATAAAAGAGTCGATGTATTTACAGGTATTTCTAAGTTACCAATAGAGATGCAAACAAGCATTAGTGATTGTTTCAACAATGGCGGCATCTTAAAGTCTGATAAAGTGAGAGAGATATGTTTAGAACTTTCTATTGGGGTAGAGGCGCTGATGCTTTTACTCTTACCTGTAGCCGAATGTTTTGCCTGCGCTCCAATATCATCTTTTAACGTCGGTGCTGTAGCAAGAGGCGTTAAAGATGGGACTGAGGGAAATAAAGGATATCCAAATTTGTACCTTGGTGCCAACTTTGAATATGAAAATTTATCACTCAATTTTTCCATTCATGCCGAACAATCGGCGGTCTCAAATGCATGGTTGAATGGTGAAAATACAATAGCGTCTATTGCCACTTCAGCTGCGCCATGTGGTCATTGCCGACAATTTCTTTACGAAATTTCCGGAACTAAAAAATTATCGGTTATTATTCCTGATGAAACAACAAAAGAAGTCTATTTATTTGATATTCAAACATTATTGCCATCGGCTTTTGGACCTAAACAGCTAGGTTGTGATGAGTTACTAATGCAGGTTCCGACAAGTGAACCCCTTTTAGAATTAAAAAAAATAGTGTATGACGAACTAATATCGAAAACACTAGAACAAGCAAAATTAAGCTATGCACCTTATACAAAAAATTACGCGGCTTGTTCTATTGAATTAAATAATGGCTCAGTGTTTTTTGGCCGATATGCAGAAAATGCCGCTCACAATCCCAGTTTGTCTGCTTTTTCTTCTGCTGTCAGTCAGGTAGTAATGAGTCAGTATGAACCTTTGCTAGTTGCCGGCATTAAAAGAGCTATTTTTGTAGAAAACAGCACTTTATCTAGCCAAAAGAAATATGCTGAACTATTACTTTCTAATTTGACCAATGATATTGAGCTTGAATATTATCAAGCAGGTTAATAAATGCAAAAATTGATAAAAGTAATTAATGACAAAAAAATGTCATTAGTTTTAGAATAATTAGAATACATAGAGAGTAGGATGAAAGACCAAAAAGAAATCATTAGAGAAACTAATGAATTAAAAATAATGGAAGCCGCGGAGTTAGTATTTGCTCATTATGGATTTAAAGGCGCAACAACGGAAAAGATTTCTAAGCAAGCCGATCTCCCAAAAGCGAATATCCACTATTACTACAAAACCAAAGCGAACCTATATCAATGTGTTTTGGAAAGGATCCTATCTGAATGGATGGATGCGGCAGAGGCTTTTGATAAATATGACGAGCCTAAGAAAGCTTTAACAAAATACGTACACTCAAAAATGAAATATTCAAGAACTCGCCCTTATGCGTCAAAAGTTTGGGCAAATGAAATTATTCATGGCGCTCCAATAGTTGGAACATTTCTAGAAACAACCTTAAAGGAATGGTTAGAAGATCGAATTACGATCATAGAGGGGTGGATCGAATCAAACAAAATAAAGAAAATTGATCCAACTACTTTTATTTATATGATTTGGTCGGTAACCCAGCATTACGCAGACTTTGAAAAACAACTAGAAATTCTTAATCAAGGGCATTCATTCTCAGATGAAGAATTTAATAAGAAGACAGAACAAGTGACTCAATTTGTTTTGGCTGGAGTAGGCTTGTAGTCGTTGAATTTATAATTTTGGTATATCATTTATTGATAAGTCTCAATAATCAGAATCAATTTAATGATTCCAGTCCTCAAAGGATATCTCAGGGATTTTAGAAAAATATTTTTCGTTATTGGTTACTAGTGTATAACCATATGTGATTGCTGTAGCTTTAATTTGGCTCTTTTGAATTTCAAGTGGGCAAGCGATAATATGTAGCAATCCGATCCCTGACAAATTTTTAAATTATGATGAACTACTTGTACTAGTAGTTTATTTCGAATCTAAAATCTACTTTTTTATTACTAGATACCAACCAGCGTGTCCGATATCCCGTAAACCGGTAATCATAACTAATTGATTAATAAATATTTTATATTAATAGCCCACTAGAAAAACATCTGGGATATCGGACATGTTGGTCATTTTTACAACATTTTCCTTTTTCTATTTAATTTAACCCATTGATATTGATGAATAAGTACTGTAGTTTTGAAGTTTCTATAAAACATATCGGCCAACGGGGATATTGGACATGTTGGGCGATACTAAACTGTTAGCCTCTTTGTCGGAGTTTGAGAAATGTCAGATCCATATTGGAAAATCGTTGAGCCTGTTTGGGATAGTATCAGCATTTACGATGGTGAAAACGTATTCCTAGAGCAGTTCGAAAAAGCTACAGAAAAACAGAAAAATCTATTTTCATCTCACTGGGCGCAGTCTGAAATACTGAATGGTGGTCTGGCCCAGTTTTTCTCTAACCCTACTGGTGTTCTTGCTCCGGAGGCCGTAGAGGCATTTAGAAAGTTAGGCATGCCTAAATGTGCGCAAGCAATTGAAGATGCAATGAGTTTTTTTGGCGATGAGTACCCTAGAAATAGGGAGCTACGCGAAGAGTGCCTTGAACGCTTCTATGAAGAAAACAAAGAGATTGAGATACCCTTGGAAAAATACGAAGATCTTGTCGCTGATAACATTGAAGAAGAAAATGGCGGTTTTTTGGATTCTGCAAATAAATATGCTACACAAGGCTAACAAGTAGCTGCACTCTGACACATATTGCTACGCTCGTTTTTGTGTATGTCGCGTGGCTCCATTTTACACAAAAACGCTCTCCGCAATATGCGCAGGTGAGCTAGGCGTTAGGAGGCAAAGTGAGTTCAGGAGTGGCGCAAGCGAACAAGTTCTACGAGGAAGTCGCGAATACGCAAATCGTTTGGTTTGGAGTACTACCAAATGACACTCTCTTAGAGTTTGACTTGCCTAATGAACTCGTTTCGTTTCCGGTTTGGTCATCAAAATCTAGAATTCTTCGGCTAAAAAAACTAAACCCAGATTTACTTTCTAATGTCGAACCAGAAGGTGTTCAATGGTCTGAATTCAAAGAGTCATTCGTTCCACTGATTAATCAAAAAAATAGAGTGGTAGGGATTAATTTAAGTGGCAAAAACCTAGCGGGTATAGACTTGTCTGTGGAAACTTTAATTAAACAAGTGGAGGCATTTTAGTAAATGCCTCCTAACAAACCAAGTCATCGGAAAACCACTCACTGGCTGCGCCAAAGCGTTCGCGTTTTCCGCTGCTTGGGGCGTTATGTTGCTAGGTAGCTTATGA
>JBLIBL010000139.1:0-7743 GCA_047633355.1 Polaribacter sp. | reverse complement strand
TATTTGAACTGGATGGAGAGGGCGCGCACTATCATATTCCTTTGTTATTAACCGCATATGGTTATTCGACTTACCGTGGAAGTTAAGCAGATAGTAACGGTAAAACTAGTGATAAAGATAAAATAAGAAAGATAAAATAATGAATACCGAAAATATAATAAAACCAATAAAATTAACAAGTGAAAATTTTTCCATCTATGGTGATGTGATAGAAGTGAGCGACCAAGTTAATAAAATTGAAATTAATGATGGATTTACTGAAAGGTATCATGACTTGGCTGAAATCAATGTAAATTCAAATAACGGAAAAACATTGATTAATATCTTTCGCTCTACTCCAGTGGAATTACCTGTTGTCATAAAAAAAATGGAGCGCCATCCGTTATCCAGTCAAAGTTTTATTCCTATGGGAGCAGAACCCTATTTAGTCGTGGTTGCTCCAGCTGGTGATTTTAACAACAAGTTGATTCAGGTTTTTATCGCATCATCTAATCAAGGCGTTAATTACCATACAGGAACTTGGCATCATTTTAGCTTAGCTCTTAATCAAATAAGCGATTTTTTGGTCATTGATCGTGGTGGTGAAGGCGATAATTGTGATGAAGTATTACTTGATGCGCCAATCGAAATTAATCTCGAAACTGAAAAAAACGCATGAAAAAATCAGGAAACAATATTAAGGCCTTTCGAGGAGAGTTACTTCATTTTTTGGCTGATCCATCAAAAGTTAATGAAGAAGATAGTTATCAATATTTTAAGGATGGATTATTAATTACTAAAGATGGTTTAGTCGAAAAAGTTGGTGATGCGATAAAACTAATCTCTGATTTACCATCTGAGGTTAAAGTTAAACAATATAAATCCGGACTAATCATGCCCGGTTTTATTGATACCCATGTTCATTATCCTCAAACTGAAATGATTGCTTCTTACGGAGAACAATTATTAGAATGGTTAGAGAATTACACTTTTCCGGCGGAAAGAGAATTTTCAGATGAAGAACATGGTAAAAGAGTTGCCGAGTTTTTTCTTTCTCAATTATTAGATGCTGGCACAACAACTGCGCTCGTCTTTGGTACTGTTCATAAAGAATCGGTTAATGCTTTTTTCTCTATTGCGGAAAAGAAAAATTTAAGAATGATTTGCGGCAAGGTTTTAATGGATCGAAATTGTCCTGACTATTTATCCGATACAGCCGAATCAGGTTATCAAGATAGTAAAGCATTAATTGAAAAGTGGCACAAAAAAGACCGACTTCAATATGCTATTACACCTCGTTTTGCACCAACGTCATCAAGGGAGCAACTGGATCGAGCCGGAGAATTGTTGAAGGAGTTCCCCGACGTTTATATGCAAACGCATCTTTCAGAAAATCAAAACGAAATTAAATGGGTTAGTGAGTTATTTCCAGAGAGCGATGGCTACTTAGATGTTTACGATCAAAGTAACTTATTAGGGCGCAGAAGTTTATTTGCCCATGGTGTACATTTGCGAGATGATGAATGTAAGCGATTAAATATCTCTGAATCAGCATTGTCTTTTTGTCCTAGTTCTAACTTGTTTTTAGGTAGTGGATTATTTAACCTCAAACAAGCAGAAAAATACGACGTTAAAGTGAGTTTTGGATCGGATATTGGCGCAGGCACGACGTTTTCAATGTTAAGCACTATAAATGAAGGTTACAAAACGCAACAGTTACAAGGTGGAAAATTAAGCCCTTACCAATCCTTTTATTTTGCAACTCTTGGTGGTGCTATTGCATTAGATTTGGAAGGTACCATTGGTAATTTCACCGCGGGTAATGAGGCTGACTTTGTTGTTTTGGATTATCATGCAACACCTTTAATGTCTCGGCGAATTGGACATTGTAAAACGTTAACAGAAAAACTTTTTATCTTAAGTATGTTGGGTGATGAGAGACATGTTTCAGCAACCTATATCTTAGGTGAGTTGGTACAAAAAAGTTCGAACGGAAAAACCTAAGGGAAATATATGTCAGAATCATACATAATAGAATGGTTAAATTTAATAATTCGTTTTGCACATTTAATAACAGGAATTGCGTGGATTGGCGCTTCGTTTTATTTTATTTGGTTAGACAACCATCTAGAAAAGCCACCGGCTTGGAAAGAAGAAAAAGGTATTTCAGGCGATCTTTGGGCGATTCATGGTGGCGGTTTTTATGAAGTTGCTAAGTATAAATTATCACCGCCTGTGATGCCTATCAACTTGCATTGGTTTAAATGGGAAGCTTACACAACTTGGTTAACTGGATTTATGTTGCTGAGTTTAATGTTTTATGTTGGCGCCGATTCGTACTTGATCGACAATCGCATTGCAAACTTAACTCAATTTCAAGCAATTGCAATTGGTATAGGCTCGATTGTTCTTGGTGTTGCTATTTACGAGTTCTTAGTAAGAACTGGATTAAAGAATCATGGGGCTATTCTTGGTCTAATATTGATTCTTTTAATTACTGCTTTATCGTATGCTTTGACGCAAGTGTTTAGCGCACGTGGTGCTTATATGCATATTGGTGCCATCATTGGCACAATGATGGCCGGTAATGTTTTTTTTGGTATTATTCCTGCTCAAAAAGAACTGGTCAAAGCGGTAGAGATGGGTAATAAACCCAATCCAAAATATGGTCTCAACGCAAAACTACGTTCGACGCATAATACCTACACAACGTTACCTGTTCTTTTTATTATGATATCTAATCATTACCCAATGACTTATAACCATCATATGAATTGGCTAGTTCTAGTTGCGATAATATTAATAACAGCGGCAGTAAGGCAATACTTTGTGTTTCGACATTTTGGAAAAAACAAACCAATAATAATGGTCGCAGCTGTAGCTTTTACTATTTTATTAGCCTATCTGATTGCACCCAAACAAACTGAGTTTTCTGGCAAACAAAAGCAACAAGATATTGATAGGGCGAAAGTACAGGTGATTATTGAAAATCGTTGTGTGAGTTGTCATTCTGATAATCCTACTGATGATATTTTTAAAGTGGCGCAGGCGGGTGTTGTTTTTAGTGACTATGCATCAATTAAAAAGTGGGCGCCAAGAATACAAGCAAGAGTTGTTGATGCCAAAGATATGCCCTTTATGAATAAAACACAGATGACAGATGACGAAAGAAATTATTTGGCCTTATGGTTAAGTAAGTAAATAAGTAAATAAGTAAATAAATAGATAGATTTTATTTCGATTATTAAATAGACTAAAAAGAATATTAAAAATATGCAACCAAGAGTTTTAAAAAACGGATATAAAATAGATTCGACTTTTTTTAAGTTTGTTAATGACGAGGTTTTTCCCGATATTGAAATTGATGTGGATGTGTTTTGGGATTCACTGACTAAGATATTAACCGATTTCATTCCTAAAAATAAAGCGCTACTTGAAATTAGAGAGAGCTTACAATCGCAAATTGACCAATGGCATATTGATAATAATAGTGAAGCATTTTGTCAAAAAAAATATCAATCTTTTCTAACCAGTATTGGTTATCTAGTCCCAGAGAAAGAAGATTTTACGATACAAACTGAAAACGTTGACCCAGAAGTTTCAACCATCGCAGGGCCTCAATTAGTTGTTCCATTAATGAATGCACGTTTTGCTTTAAATGCCGCTAATGCACGATGGGGGAGTTTGTATGATGCGCTTTATGGATCGGATGTTATCGATGATGATGAAAGTGATAGGGCGAATCAATCAAATGAATATAATCCAGTTCGCGGTAAAAAAGTCACTCATTATGCGAAAATATTTTTGGATAATTCTTCACCATTAAAAAATGCTTCTCATTGTGAAGTAATTGCCTATTCAATTGTGAATAATGAGCTAGTCGTTCAATTAAGTTCAGGCAGTGTAACTAGCTTGAGTGAGCCTGAAAAATTTGTAGGCTACAATGGTTCTCTGCAGAACCCATCTGCAATATTGTTGAAGAACAACGGTTTGCATATTGAAATACAAATTAATGTTAACGATAAAATTGGTAAGTCTGACCCTGCGTCGGTGAATAACCTTTTGTTAGAGTCGGCATTAACAACTATTCAAGACTGTGAAGACTCTATTGCCGCTGTTGATGCTGATGATAAAATAATAGTTTATCGGAATTGGTTGGGCTTGATGAAAGGAGACTTGACTGTAACGTTTAATAAAGCTGGTAAACAGGTTGCTCGAAGTTTAAACCCCGATAGAAATTATTTAACGCCATCAGGCCATCCAATTAAGTTATCGGGTCGGAGCTTACAGTTTATTCGTAATGTTGGTCATTTGATGACAAGTGATCTTATATTGACTTCTAACGATGAAGAAGTACCTGAAGGGATTCTGGATGGTGTGATTACTAGCTTAATAGCTTTGCACGATATAAAGAGACTTGATGTGAAAGCGCGATCTACGTTAGAAAACTCCAAACAAGGAAGCATTTATATTGTTAAACCTAAAATGCATGGACCTGAAGAGGTTAAGTTTTGCAATGACCTTTTTACACGTGTAGAGGAATGCCTGAGTATTCCTAAGAATACAATTAAGATGGGGATCATGGATGAAGAAAGACGAACATCAGCAAATTTAAAAGAATGTATTCGAGAGGCAAAAAATAGAGTCGCTTTTATTAATACTGGATTTCTAGATCGCACAGGTGATGAAATCCATACCAGTATGCACGCAGGACCGATGGCTAGAAAAGATCTGATGAAAAATGAAGCATGGATATCCGTTTATGAACAACGTAACGTAAGAATTGGTTTGCAATCAGGCTTCAAAGGAAAAGCCCAAATAGGTAAAGGTATGTGGGCAGTACCAGACCAAATGTCCTTAATGTTAAAAGAAAAAGTTGGGCATTTACGCACGGGTGCTAATTGTGCGTGGGTTCCGTCACCAACCGCTGCAACATTACACGCACTACATTATCATCAAATTAATGTTACAGACATTCAAAATAAATTGTTAGCTAGCTATAATGTTGAAGTTAGAAATGGCATTGAAAATATTATTCAAAAAAATGATTTGACAAAGTTATTAACTATACCGCTACTTAAAAATAAAAATGCGTTAAATCAGATAGAAATACAAGATGAACTAGATAATAATATTCAAGGATTATTAGGTTACGTTGTACGTTGGATTAATCAAGGAGTCGGCTGTTCAACTGTACCTGATATCAATAATATAGGTCGCATGGAAGATCGCGCAACTTTACGAATATCTAGCCAACATATTTGTAATTGGTTGCAACATAAAATATTAGATGAACAAAGGATTATTGAATCACTTGAGAAAATGGCAATGGTTGTTGACCAACAAAATTCCAAAGATTCCGATTATCAGCCGATGAGTCCAAATTATAATAAAAGTATTGCTTTTCAAGTGGCTAAAGATTTAATCTTTAAAGGTAAGGTACAACCGAGCGGTTACACTGAGCCTTTACTGCATCAAAGACGAATTCAAATCAAAAAAGCCAATATAAAAGATTAAGCTAAAGGAAACTTTCGTGCTAAATTCTAAAAGCATTTCAGGCAGTGTCAGAAAGAAAAATGAGCAGCTAATTTTAGATGCGGCTAAAAAGGAATTCGTTGTAAACGGATTTCAAGGTGCTTCGATAAAATCTATTGCGGCAAGAGCTGGTATTCCGCGAGCCAACATTCATTATTATTTTGAAGGTAAAGCCGATATCTATCGTCAGTTGTTAGATGGTATTCTTGATACTTGGAATTCTGGCTACGATACATTGCTTGCAGATAGCACTCCGAAAGAGGCGTTGACGGCTTATATTCGATCGAAAATAATGTATTCAAAACTTGACCCAGATGCATCTCGAATATTTGCCAGTGAAATTATTCATGGCGCACCTGTTTTATCAGATTATTTATCAGGCGAATTTAAACACTGGATTCAATCTAAAGTAAAAGTAATTGAGTCATGGATAGAAAAAGGACAAATGGACAAAGTTAATCCTTATCATTTGATTTTCTTGATTTGGAGTTCAACACAACATTATGCAGATTTTAGTGTACAGGTTTTGGCAGGGCTCGATAAAGAAAAAATGGCTGATGTTGATTTTGAGGAAGTTGTTGAATCGCTTACAAATATCATCCTTAAAGGGTGCGGTGTCAGCTCATAATTAAAATTAAAGATTTAAATTAACCATTTCTCAATCATTTCTTTCATGGTATTCATGCTTACGGGTTTATTTAACAGGTCATTCATACCGATTTTGATGCATTCTTTTTCAATACCATTAACTATATTCGCGGTAAGAGCAATGATAGGCGTATCTTGATTAGGCCCTTTGGCATTACGAATTTTTTTAGTCGCTTCAAATCCATCCATAATAGGCATTTGGCAATCCATTAAAATCAAACCAAAATGGGTCTGCATGGCTTTATTTACTGCAATTTGACCATTTTCCGCCACTTCAAATGGATAACCAAATTTCTTAATAAATAAAGAGGCTACTTGCTGGTTGGCAAAATCATCTTCTACTATAAGTATTTTGGAGCTCATTTAGGATTGCTCCAAACTGATGGATTAAAGCTGTGTGACTTGTTTTGAAAGTAGAATACCACAAAAAATCACCAGTCCAACCCAATTATTGTTTATAAATGATTCAAAACATTTCTCTGGTTGATGATTTCGTGAATGATAAATTTGCCGAACAATCAGTGCACTTGCAATTGCCAAAGAAATAAAATAAGGATAAGCAAGTTCAAATTTAGAGCCGACTAATAACATGCCAAAAACAAACATCGCTTGAACTATTGCAGTGATTTGTAGATCAGCTTCACCAAAAAATATTGCGGTAGATTTAACCCCAATTTTTAAGTCGTCTTTTTTATCGACCATCGCATATAAAGTATCGTAAGCGAGTACCCACATTAAATTGGTAATATAAAGTAACCAAGCAGCCATCGGGATTTCATCTTGTACGGCAGCGAAAGCCATCGGGATAGCCATCGAAAAAGCCATGCCAAGCACGATTTGAGGGAAATAAGTATAACGCTTCATAAATGGGTAAACGGTGGCAATGATAATTGCACCAAAAGATAAATACATCGCCAAGGTACTTAATAGTAAGACTAATGAAAATGCACACAGCGCTAACACAATAAAAACTATGAGCGCTTCTTTTTCTGTAATGGTTCTCTTAGCCAGCGGTCTATTTTTTGTTCTTGCTACATCACCATCTATTTCGCGGTCGGCATAATCATTTATTACACAGCCTGCGGAGCGCATTAAAAATACACCACAAGAAAATATAACAATATGAGCGATGCTCGGCACACCGTCGGTAGCAAGCCAAAGCGCCCATAACGTTGGCCAAAGTAAAAGCAATGTCCCTATTGGTTTGTCCACGCGCATTAGTAATCCGTACTGAACAAAACGGTATCGCCAAAGGGGGTCAATAGTGAACCAGCTACGTAAGAGCATGAAGGTCATTTTTTGACGAGTTTGTCTCAAAGTGAATCGAATAACGTCCAATGAAGAGACTTTATTTTTATCTGATGGTATTTTAGGCGTTTTATTCATTCGTTTATTTGTTAATAATCTACTTTTTCATGTCGATAAGAGTCGTATATAGGGCATTCCGGTAAAAAAATTTCTCTAACTAAAAGAGGTCCTGTTGCAATTTGAAATATTGAAACTCGTTGCCAAAGTGGAAAATTATCACTTATTTTAAATTTTCGCAATATATGACTTTTGGCATCAATTAAATTAACTTGC
>JBLIBL010000138.1:0-7811 GCA_047633355.1 Polaribacter sp. | reverse complement strand
TTAAGACAAATTCGTATCTAAATTAGGTATTCTCTGTGGTAAAAGTTAGCTTCCTTAGATTGAATGTCAACGGCAGGTAAGAGCTTCAAGCGGACGTTAGGATTAACGAGTGGCTAACTTCCTCTAGCGCACTATTTATGATTATAAATTCACGATTAAATTAGGTCGGCTTTGTGGCAACAGTAAATGTTCAGATACGAGTCGCCACCGGCAACAATGAGCTTAAGCGGACGTTAGTGTATAATCCTATCCAACGGAACCAGATAAATTATAAATTGGACCAAGAGTTATTTATTAGCCCGTGCCACAAAAGATGACAAACTGAACCACACGCCTATTGCCATAACTATTGGCCAGCGTAGCGCTCAAAATCACTAGATTTTCGCGATAATGTTGCCAAAAATTAGCCTCTCAAATCCCCTCATATATTCATTATTTATATAAGAAACTAAAAATAAATAACAAAACATTCTTAAAATTTCAATTTAATTGACTGTTCATTACATTTCAAAGAGTTAGTTAATAATATATTTTAAAAGTGACATTTTTTGCGAAGAAAGTGACGGGTTATGCGAAAACTTTCCTCTGATAACAAATACGTATAATTTACTTTTATTCATTTTTCATTCAATATATTACCCAATACTTTTCGCGATTTTATTCGAATGAATAAATGGGAATGACTATGAATAGAGAAAACACCAAGTCGATAGCTCATGAGATAAATGATGCATTGATCTCATGCTAACAGAAGAAAGTTTTTTAAAGCGAATAAAGCAACCTAACAGTCCAAACTGGTTAGTGGTAGGTGTCGATACTCAAGATAATAGTCAGTTATACATCGCGGTAAACGGCGGTATGAATAACATCAACAGCGCCCCCATTGAGTCTTATGCTCCTGAAATTAAGACTTATACATTAGATATGATTGCCAAAGGTGAATTATACATTGCACCAAATGCACAGCCTTATCCGATAGGCCAAGGCTGTAGTGTTTATTTTTATAGTTTACAAATGACAAAAAAAATAGAAAGTAACCTTGTATTTTAAATCCAGCATATCGAGTGTTTTGGCAATACTAAAATATGTTACAGGGTCAAAGCCCATTGTGAGGTGTCTATATGAGGTCACTTCATTGCAGGGCTTTGGATCAAAAGTATAGTAGGGAGCATTAGAAATGGTTGCTTAACTAGGTTGACTGAATTTGGTTGACCACGTCAGAGTTTTTACAAATAAAAACACATAGTATTACCAACTCTAATTAATTAGAAATTATTTAGGGCTAAATAGCTATAAAAACATCATAAAAGTATGTTTCACTTGTTAATCATAACCCACTATAAAAGTTCAAATATCAACAACTAATCTGTAAAACAACACCAACACCAACAAAGCACAACAAATACGCCTACAAGCCAATAAAATATAGATAAACATGTAATAACTACATGCTGGTACTCATTGCGTACCACCATAAAACGCAAAGATAAAGCACAAAAACACCAATAAATAGAGCGGATTTAAGGAAAAGCCCTGTAAATAATATTTTATTAGTTTTCTAATATTGCAAGACTAAAAAATGTGAATATAATTAAGTGTGATTTTAACTTCTTATTGGAGATCACACTATGGCTGCTATATTTGCCCGAAAAAAAGACCACTTAGCGAAACCGCTTTATCGATATTCTAAGATTAACGCTTCGCTTTCTTACAACACTACAAAACACAATGAAGCTTTACCTTGTGAAAGCCATCTAGAATACGATGCATTGCATCTACGTCAATTTAATCCAAATATTGATTTTTTCGAGACCCAACCATTATCCGTAATTTGGTTCGATGAAAAAGGGAATCAACGTAAATACACTTCTGATATCGTTGAACGTGATTTAAAAAGTACGTTTCTTGTTACAGAAGTAAAACCTGAAGTTAAATACAACACCCCGGAGAATAGAAAAAAATTCGACCAGATTGAGACTGCTTTTGAAGATGAAGGAATAAAATTCCAAGTACAAACTGAGCACGATATCTATTTAGGAAATAACATCGAGACCTACCAAACATTGCATCGTTATTTGTTTAATACGACCAGAGCTGATTACTTAAAAACAGTCATGAGTCAATCATCGAATGTCATGTCATTTGCTCACTATAATGAATTACTTCTCGATACCAAAACACCACCACATATAGTATTCAACATGCTTGCTCAGCATCAGCTAAGTATGAATTTTGAAGAGCCAATCCGCAAAGATTTACTAATTTATAAGGGGGCTTTATGAGCGAACGAGATAGAAGGAAATCTTATGTCTATGCAATTGAAAATAATGCAGGGATACCGCCATTCAGCAATGCAGAGCTTGCACATACTATTTACATGGTTAGCTTACAAATTGGAGATAAAAAATCTCCTTCGGTTAGTATTGCGAGACGCTGGTATCAGCAATACCAATATGACAAGCGGTTGGTTATATCTCAAAACCAAAGGGGGTTAGCATGCAATTATTAGCAACTATCTATGCCTCATTTACACCAGGTTCAAGGTTTAATTTAAAAAATGAAGATAACGATGAGTATGAACATTATCTAATTGTATTAAGTGACAGTAAAACTGTTGTTGCTAAAAAGGAAAATGGTGAAATAGTTCCTTTTTCAGTTTGTACATTGCAGGGGCTAGTTGGTGAGAGGTTAGAGTTTGTAATAAACAAACCTGAGACATCAGTAATTCCTACAATGACTGATGTACAACGAGTACAACTTGACCGAAAGATGACCTATATCAATTGTGCCATTGAAGCAAATCCGAGCGCTCCCACAGCTAAAGAATCAGGAATGTTAGCTAGAGCAAAAGCTATGGGAATAACAGGTGATAAGTATCCTGCGGGTCTTTCAACGATTAACGGTTGGATTAAAAAACTCAATGACAATTTAAAATCTCAAGTTGCTCTTCTCTCGCAAGGTGGGCGTGGTCGAAATAGTAAATTCTGTAGTGATATTGTTGCACTTGCGGAATCTGTTATCGCAGATTCCATACTTTGTAGCGAACCATACACTTGTGTTGAAACTTATGAAATATTGAAAAAAGAAGCCTTAAAAGAAGGCTATGGGGAAGAAGATTTACCTTGTGCTTCCACATTTGCCAATTGGGTGAGCGACCTTAAGTATTACGATGTTGTGGAAGCACAGTGTGGCCGCACTGTAAGGGATTTTGAATCTCGCCAAATGATGAAAACCTTTGAATGCTCAAACATTCTGACTAGGGTTGAGTTCGATGCTGTTCACATTCAAATCGGCCTTTTAGATGACGAAACGCTTGAATACAAAGGCAGCGTCATCGTAATGATGGCGATTGACGTATTCAGTCGTTGTATTCTGGGTTATAGCCTTCATGTTGGGCAAGGTGGTGAAACGGTTGAACTAACAGTGCAATGTATGCAAAACGCTGTTATGCCGAAGAAACGCAAAAACTGGGAAAAAATTTGTGGAAAAATGTCGATGGCTGTTTGCGATGCGGGTGCCGCTTTTGTTTCTGATCATTTTTTGAGTTACCTAGCCCATTTTAAAATAAATAGACTAACAACGGCTGTAAAGAAACCTTTTCGCAAGCCTTTTATTGAGAGTTTTTTCCGGACACTCAGAATACAGCATTTGAGCAAGCTCCCTGGATACTTAGGCTCTGCTCGATTCAAAGGTGTTTTCACTGAAAAAAGTAACCTTAAGAAAGAAGCCACGTTAACCGTAAGTGAGTTTAGAGAGTCACTAGAAGAGTACATTTGTGATCACTATCACATGAATAGTCACAATGGCCTAAGAAACAACAGAACACCCTTCGATGTATGGAATAAGTCAGTAGGTGATGCGCTAGGTCTTGTCTCATTTCCTGAAGATACTGAATTATTCACTAGCTGGGGAGGCAGAGTTAAGCACCCTAAATTGCATCAGAATCGAGGTTTTACCATTAACACCCATCGATATAACGCCCCTATTTTAAAAGATTGGTATAGTGAGTTAAAGGGTAACCCTATGTTCCAGAAGAAAGGATTAGAAATACAAGTGTCTTATAGCAACCTAAATATAGGCCACATAATTGCTTTTCATCCAATTTCAGGTGAATGGATATTCGTTCCCAATACCAATCAGAAAGTTTATGACGGCATGAGTGAGTTTGAATACAAGTCGATGCTAGATAGAGAGATTGGGCCGATGCAGAAGAAAATACGTAATGTCTATGATGCTCATAACAACAGTGCAATAAACAATGCTATTGAAAGAAAGAATACAGCTCAATCAGAGGCGGCTAAGCTAAAAGCCAAGAAAAAAGCTTTAGCGGCTAAGGAGAAAGCAGAAAAGCTCAAAAAACAAGGCAAAGAAGACCTATCAAAACCTGTCGAATTAGGTAGAGGAAATTTAGCAGGAAAATTTAAAAATATTGCTAATCAGCATAAACCAAAAGATAAAGAAGTTCATGATGAGCCATCTCCACCAGTAGAGGCAGATACTGAGGTTGAAGTAACAGAGCAGAAAACGCGTAAAAAAGGGAGTCGCATTCGTGGGCAATTCTAATAGAGAACACTTTATAGCTGCATCTAAATTACCTCAGCGTCAATTTATTGAGATGGCTCATTGTAAAGACATATTGAATGAATTGGACTATGTACATGGCAGAGCTGTTGCCGGAGAGCCTTGTGGGTTAGTCATTTCTGGGCCAACTGGCTCAGGTAAGTCATCGATTCTTAAGTATTATAAAACTACATGGGATGATGAGTTACCTGCTGGTGGACCATCCCCCATTGTATATATTCGAACGCCCTCTAAACCCTCAGAAATATTAATGTTGGAAAGTGAGCTTAAAGCATTAGGCGACCCAGTACCTCGAAAAGGTACTTCAAATTCGAAAAGAGAGAGAAAAGAGGCGTTGATAAAAAACCTGGGCTATAAAGTATTTATATATGATGATTTTCAACATGTTATCGAATATCGCGGCACTGTCGTAGCTCGGCAATTACTCGATGAGCTAAAGAACATATCAGAAGAATATGGAGTTTCACTCGTTTTTACTGGCATAAATACCGTGGAAATTGGAGGGTTAATTAATGAACAGATAAACTCAAGGTTTAGTAGCCTTAGGCGCTTAAAAGTTATGTCTACTGAAAATGACAAAGAATTCAAATATTTTAAAGAGTTTCTTGAAGATTTCAGTATGACAAAGGGGATTACTGATTTTGATATGGCAAGTCAGGATTCCGTTTATCGCTTTGCCTATGCTTGTGGAGGCGATTTAAGAATATTAAATAACATCACTAATAAAGCATTACATTACTTTAAAATAAGCAAAGATAAAAAAATTGCTTTAGAACACTTTGTACCTGCATTTGACGATGTGGTTAGCGAAGAATGGGATGATATAAAGGTAAAGAAGGTCAACCCATTTGATACAGATAATTGGGCCACTATTAAGCGTAGGATGGGAATTAAATGAGTCATTTCATTTTCCCAAAAAAAATACACCCTATTGAAGATGAAAGTTTATATGGCTTCGTTCAACGGGTAGCTAACTTCTATGGCTGGTCAAAACTGGGAGCTTTTCTTGATGTCATGGATGTATCAAACATCCATCAACTCAACTGGTTTGTATTATCCCCAGTAACAGAGCGCATTATTGACAATTTAGCGAAATCTATGCAATTAGATAGTAACCAGGTTAATCAGCAGCTATATCCTAAAGAAGTATACTCTATGCTGGACCTAAACAAACGATTGTATGGTAGTCATGCGGTTAGAACCATTAGGATTTGCCCTCTGTGTGTAAGTGAAGGATCTTCTCACAAGTTACATTGGCAGCATGTCGCTAATGGGCATTGCAAAGAGCATCAATGTGAATTAATTAGCGAATGTCAGCATTGTAATTCATCGATACAAATAGAATACGGTGTAAGCTGTGGAAACTGCTTTAAAAGCTTATTTAAAGCTTCTGATGTTGCACGTTCTATTCTTCCGATACTTGCCAAACTTTCATATGATGAACAATTTCAGCTTATGACTACAATAGAAAGTGTTATCGAAATGCTTCAGTCAGATAATGACACATTTCATTGGAGAAAGTTTATAGAGCAAACTGAGCCTAGAACACTAGCGAGTTTGTATTTTGAAGGATTCTTAATATTAACAAATGACTCTTTTAAAGATAAATGGCAGGAATTTGTGGCTAGCCATAGGCAGAATTTTACAATTCTTGGAGAAATAGCTATAAACCTTCCATTTAACAAAGTGACTTTCTTAGATAAACCATTATTAAGAAAATTTAAACTTATTAGTAATGAAGAAGAATGGACTCATTGTAATGAGCTACTTCCTGATTTTTCACTTATGAATAATTCTATAGGTAACATTTTGTCTGAAAAAGATATTACTTATTTTTGTGGATTAAAAAAGGCTGAATTTACTAGTTTATTAAGAACCAAATGGCTTATGCAACCCGATGGTATTAGCTGCTTCTCAAAATTTTTATTTAGTGCTAGTAAGCTGATAGGAGCTATTAGCAATATTACTATCCCCTTCATTAATGACATCAAAACGCATACAGAATTAGTCAGTTTTAACTCTAAGGAGTTCGCTCTTCTTAAATTCTCTGGGCTTAACAAAATCGACCTATTAGTTCATGCAACATCAAACGATATTCCTATTTATTTGGCAAACAGTGCAAAGGATACTTTGATAGAGAAGCTATATATTATGAAATCAGATTTATTCGATATATTGCTCAATAATATCAATGTAGATGTTGCTGGTATTTCAGAAGCAAAGTTAGCAAGCATGTTCGGAACAACCGCAAGTAAAATAGATGTAATGATAAAATGTGGACTAATAAAATACGATGGGAATAAAATTATCACAAGCTCTGTTAATGATTTTTTTATGAAATTTGAAGTACTTAATCGTATTGGAAGGATTCAAAAGGTTAATATAAAAAAATTGGTTAGCGTCCTAGATACCTGTCATGGTTTACGTCCAGCCTTCTCCTTCAAAACAAATAAGTTAGATGTAGCTTATATCTTCAATAAAACAGATAAATTTACCAAAGTAATAAATCAAATTCACTAATTTCATTTAATTCATACACCTAAGAATTTCACAATAATTAAACTTGATTTTTATTGAGTTTAATCTAATCTATTAATGAATCAGGGAGAAAACTTTGCTTTTCTCTGTGTTTTCAGTATACAAACACGTTTTAATATATATCAAAATAAATGTAATGTCTTTAAAACAAGGCGTTAAATAGCTAAGTACAGAAATCTAGCTATTAAATAGAATTACCTCCAGTAATCTAGGTTCTAATTAGAAAAGTGAGTTTTCTAAATTAGAACGACCTCCCTAACTCTTTGAAAAATCAAGAAGCCCGATCCAGCTTTAGATTGGAATGATCACATGATCATTCCAATCTAGAACTAGAACGTTTCTAATGAAGCTGGATCGGTTTTTGTTACAAGTATCAAGCTGAAAGCCTTTTTATCCGACCATCGATACCAATCAACTTAAACTAAGCAAAGCCTCAAATGCATCAATCGGCATTGGCTTACCGAACAAATAGCCTTGAAATTGCAAACAATTATTGTTTATAAGTAGTTGTTTTTGCTCATCGGTCTCAACCCCTTCAGCAATCACCCCCAAATTCAAACTATGTGCCATGGCGATAATCGTACTTACGATGGTGAGGTCGTTTTCGTCGACAACAATTTCGCGCACAAATGACTGATCTATTTTCAATTGAGATAAAGGCAGCTTTTTTAGATATAGCAGTGATGAGTAGC
>JBLIBL010000137.1:0-7813 GCA_047633355.1 Polaribacter sp. | reverse complement strand
TGTTAGCTAATATTGATCAAAAGGTACCAATACTTAAAGATACGGCAAAATTAACTACTGGTGTTGCTGATATCCCTGTATTTATTGTTGGAAACGGACCATCACTAGATCAGTTAATCGATGTTATTAAAGCTCATCAGGGCAAAGCGATTGTTATTAGTTGTGGTACTGCCTTAAGTGCTTTTTATAAATATGGGCTTAAACCTGATTTTCACTGTGAACAAGAAAGAACATCTATTGTTGCAGAAACTATAGAGTTTTCTTGTCCTGCTTCATTTTTAGAGGGAATAGTTCTTCTCGCTACCACAATAGTGCATCCTTCAGTATTTGCTAAGTTTAAACATTCAATAATGGTACCCAAAGTCAACGAGCCATCCTCATCCTTATTACTAAGAGATGAAGTGGGTAAAGACTTGTTCTATGCTTATCACTTTATAAATCCAACTGTTGCTAATACTGCGCTTACTGCAGGCTATCATTTAGGGTTTAAAAACTTTTATTTATTTGGTATTGATTTAGGGCACAAACAAGGAGGTGCTCATCACAGTACAAAAAGTCTATATTATTCAGAAGGTAGCAAAGATAAAGCTATTTTCGGGATCAGCGATGCCGAATCTGTTCAAGTAGAAGGTAATTTTGGTGGGACTTTTATTTGTAACCACTTTTTTTATCAATCTAATCAAAATTTAAGTAATCAAATTATAGGTAATGCGGACCTCACTTGTTTTAACTTATGTGATGGCGCATTAATTAAGGGAAGTATTCCGCTTGATGCAAAATTGCTGAGTAAGAATCTTCCTTCAAGTTTACCAATAAACAAACAAAAATGTGTTGAAGAGCTTTATAAGAATGCAGCATTTCATGATGATGATGGAGAATTGATGCGAAGACTCTCCAATGATCTCGATTATAAGCTTTTTGATGATGTATGTTACAAATTAATTGAAATGAATAGCCATCCGGTAAAAACTTTTAAAGAGGCTACTACGCTCTTAACTAACAACACAACTTTTATCAGAGCTTTCCCACAGAATATATATGATTTAATTAGTGGAAGTATCATGCAAATTCAAGTGGTATTAACACAGTTCTTATATGACTCTTCTGCTGAAGAAGAAAATATAAAATTGTTCAATGAAGCTTTAGTGGTTTACTGTGAATTTTTATCAATAGCAGCTAAGTATTATAAGGAAGAAGCAGAAAATCCACACTATGTAAACAATAGCCATTGGGGAAGAACTTTACGAGGAGAAAAATAATAACAGGAATTAAGTGTGAATGATTTTGATATTATTCGACCTGTCAATTAGATTTGGTATAAAGCCTATAACATTGAGGCTTTTATTAAATTTTCTGTTCAAGCAATTGAATTCTATGTATTAGCACTCATAAACATAGTGTGTAAATATTATCTTAAAATGAAAGAAGAGTATATGAAGCCTAACTTAGCCAATATGTTTGGAACAAAAAATATTGAAGATACGGCATTAACGATTAATATGGAGCATTGTCTAGAGTTAAGTGGATTATATTCTAAAAAAATGCATTCTTTAGCGACCGAACTTTTTCCTATTTGCAGATCCATTACAGGTAATGGCGTTAGAAAAACCTTAGAAAAACTAAAAGAAGAGCTTCCTGAGTTAGATGTTTTTGAAGTTGAAAGTGGAACTCAAGTATTTGATTGGACTATTCCAAATGAGTGGAATTTAAATGAAGCTTATATTATAGACCCGAATGGTAATAAAATTTGCAGTACAGATGTTAATAATTTGCACCTCTTAAATTATTCAGTGCCAATAGATATTGAAATAGAACTTGATGAACTCAAGTCACATCTCTATACACTGCCAGAACAGCCAGATGCCATTCCTTACGTAACATCATATTATAAAGAAAGATGGGGCTTTTGTTTAACGCATAATCAATTTAAAGATTTGGTTCTTGGAAAGTACAGAGTATATATAAATACAACATTACAACCTGGGCATTTAACTTATGCAGAGCTTAAAATCCCAGGAGATGATGAAAAAGAAGTTTTTTTTTCTACTTATATTTGTCATCCCTCTATGGCAAATAATGAACTTTCAGGACCTGTTTTAACAACATTTTTAGCTAAGTGGATACAAAGTTTACCCAAAAGGCGTTACTCTTATCGGTTTGTTTTCATTCCTGAAACGATTGGTTCAATAACATATTTAAGTCAAAATTTAGACGATGTTCAGAAAAAGCATTTAACGGGCTTTAATGTTTCATGTGTAGGTGATGAACGAGCATTTTCATACCTTCCATCTCGTGACGGAAACGGTTTAGCTGATGTCACAATCAAGCATGTTTTAAAAAATACAGACCCCAACTATATTACATATTCTTACTTAGAAAGAGGTAGTGATGAACGTCAATACTGCGCCCCAGGTGTTGATCTTAAAATAGCTTCTTTAATGAGAAGTAAATATGGAACATATCCTGAATACCATACCTCAAAAGATGATTTGAATTTTGTTACGGCTAAAGGTCTAGGTGATTGCCTTTTAGCTTACATGAGATGTATTTCCATTATTGAAAATAATTATAATTTTATAGCAACACAGAAATGTGAACCTCAAATGGGAAAAAGAGGCTTATACCCAACTATTGGTAATAGTATTAGCCTTAATGTAAGACAAATGATGAATATTTTAGCTTACTGTGATGGCAATCATAGTCTTATTGATATTGCTAATGTTATAGGTGTTCCTGCTTGGGAGATAATTTCCACATTGACGCTATTAGAGACTGAAAACTTGATAAAAAAAATTGACAATGTATAAAGAGGAAATACTAAATAAGTACTTCGATGTCCTTCCAAGTAAGCCTAGCTGGATTGTCATACACTCATCAATATTTCACCTAAATGTTAAACATGATGATTTCAAATGGGAAATGCTGAAAGCGATAAAAGCATTAGTCGATAAAGGGCATACATTAGCTTTTCCTGCTTTCACTTTTTCTTTTTGTTCAACAGGGGTTTTTAATCCACACACGAGTAAATCTGAAGTGGGTATTTTAGCTGACTGGGTTTTAACACTTTATGATTCTATTCGAACGGATCATCCTATTTACTCACATGTAATAATAGGGCCCGAAGCAAAACAAGCGATGAGTATAAGTACTATTTCTTGTTTTGGAAATGATTCTATTTATAGTTTTTTTGAAAATAAAAATGCAATTATTTGCATGTTAGGATGTAGCTGGGCTTCTTGTACAACCTTTCATTACTTTGAAGAAAAATACAAAGTTCCGTACCGCTATTATAAGACTTTTACATCAAAAGATTCTAATTCATACAAAGCAAAGATGTTCGTTCGTAATCTGATTGCTGCACCTAAAAATGATTTTTATTTGGCTATTACAGCGCTAAAAAATAAAATCGAAAAAACAACCTTTGGTTCTGGAAATATAGAAACGATTACTTTCAAAGAGATGAGTTTAGTGTGTAAAAATCAGCTAACACAAAATCTTTTCTGTTATTTGAGTAACGCTAAACAAACCAAGCTTCGCATCAGTCAAATTGTTGAATCTACTTCAAGTGAAAATATAAAGATTGCGATGCTTGCAGAAAGTAACTTTGATCAACTCGGTGACATATTTAAAGATAACTATCAAACTTTATGCCCCATGCGTGAAATTGATTTTTATCAAAATCCTTATGGCCAAATGTCAACGGACGTTTACTCAGGGAAAATTCAGAAAATCAAACCTGATTACTGTATTTTACCCTCTAGGTTAGAAGATATTTACAAAGTTTCAAATATGGAATTTGCAAACATCAATGACATTTCCCCGATTGAAAATTATATCAATTTAATTAAAGTCCTGAATGATCAGGTGAAAAGAAAAGTATTTGTACATTTATTTCCAATAATAGGTCAATCAACGCTAGGTGCAGTTCAGTTTGAAAATTATATAAGTACAAGAGAAATAATAGATAATGCAAACAGCCTTATACTTGATAAAATCAAAGACTTAAATAATGTAAAAATTATTACCCCAGAAATGATGGGAGTAAATATACTACATAGTGATCTTCGTTCTTGGTACTTAGGAAGAATACCTTATGGCATTGATATATTTAAAAAGTTTTCAGAGAATTATTGTGGATATATTTTAAATGATTTAGGAAAAACAGTAAGGCTTATTATTCTTGATCTAGATAATACTTTATGGGGTGGAGTTATTGGTGAAGAAGGTGCCAGTGGTATTTTGTTAGGAGGAGACTTTCCTGGTAATGCATTTAAAGACTTTCAAAAAACAATTATTTCTTTAAAAGAACGAGGAATTGCTCTAGCTATTGCGTCTAAAAACGATGAAGACCTTGTATTAAAAACTATTGAAGAACACCCTGAAATGCAAATCAGAACAAATGATCTTGCTTCATATAGAATAAACTGGACAGAAAAGTACATCAATATAAAAGAGATAGCCTCAGAAATAGGCCTTTCTTTATCTAATGTTATGTTTGTTGATGATAATTCCATCGAATGTGAAAAAGTAAGAGTAAACCTTCCTGAAGTAAAAGTTATAGAGCTACCCTCTGATCCAGTTTTATATCGACAAACACTGTTAAACTCACCTTACTTAGCTGTGTCGGAGATCACAAATGAAGATAAAAATCGCTCTACTAGCTATTTAAAAAATAGACTAATGAAAGAAGAGCAGGAAAAATATGAAGATATTGAATCTTTTTTTATAAGCTTAGATATTGAAGTTCAGATTAATAAGCTTGATGAGCACAATTTTTCAAGAAGTCTTCAGCTAATTAATAAAACCAATCAATTTAATACAACAGCTAAGCGTTACACTGAGCAAAATTTAAAATATATGTTAAATAGTAATAAGTTCGTTATTGGAGTTATAGGATATGCAGATAAAGTGACTGACTTTGAGAATATTGGACTTTTTATTCTTGAAAAGAAAGGGACATCTCTAAATATCGGCTCTTTTCTACTTTCATGTCGTATTCTTGGTCGAAATATAGAAAATGTTATTATTGCATGGATTATCAAATATAGTCTTATAAATGGCTCGAGTCTCTTAACAGGGGAAATAATTGAAACAGTAAGAAACACTCCAGTAAGAGACCTATACAATAGCCTAGGTTTTGAACAAGAAAAATTCGGACTCTGGAAACTAGGATCAAAAAGTAAAGTTAAAATACCAAGTTGGATTAAAGTTGGAGGGAATTTGAGTAATGAAAAATAATTATACTGATTTTAATATAGGTGATACATATGTATTTACGAAAAAATATACTAAAAAAGACTTTGAAACTTTTAGTGATATTTCAGGCGATACTAATCCTATACATTTTAATGAAGAATACGCTAAAGAAACAGAATTCAAATCAATTATTGTTCCCTTACATCTAGCTGCAGCTCCCTTATCTGCTATTGCTGGGGTTATTTTTCCGGGACATCGTTCACTATATTTAAGTCATGACCTCAAAGCTATAAATCCAATACCCTATGATACAGAACTTACATACTCTGCAAAAATTATAGATAAAAATAATAGAGACAGTGTTTTAACAATACGTACGCTTATCTTTCGCGATAAAGAAATATTTGTTGAAGCTATTCAAAAAATTAAAGTTAGAGAAGATAATATTCCAGAGTCCTTAATTCCACTTCACCCAGTTGAAAGCCACTTCAAATCACCTGAAAATGCAGTTTTAATTACTGGCGCTTTAGGTGAAATTGGTCGTCGAACTGCTATGGATTTGGGGAAACAGGGAAAATATTTGATTTTATGTGCAAAGGAAATCGACGATAGAGCTAAAGATTTAGCATCGAAACTTACGCTCCTTGGTGCAAATTATGAGTTTTTAGAATTAGATCTTGCTGATATAAACATTCAAAAAATTAGAGATATAAAAATAAACATTGCAACCATTATTCATGCCGCAAGCCCTCCTGTTTTTAGTTCCTTGTATGAACATATGGATGTAAGTTTTAGATCATTAAATACGATTTTTAACGAACTAAGATATAAATGGCTCTGCCAACAAAGTGGTCGTATTATTTTCATTTCAAGTTCAGCTACACAGTTCCAACCCCAAGGGTGGGAAAATTATATTGCGGGTAAATCGGCAACAGAGAATTATTTAAAAGGTATTCTTAAAACGTATTCAAACTATGGTATAGGTGTAAATGTTTTATCTATTGGTCTTGTCGATACTGCTTTCTCTAGCGAGCTTGGTTTAGACTCTTCAGGTGCCTTATTACCAGAGCAAGTAGCAGATGAGGTAACTTCAATACTTGAGCATCCTAAGTGTTTCTATACGTGGTTAGAGACTAGTTATAAAAGAATGGGGACTTTTGATTTCATTGAAGATACAACTCACCTGACCAAAGTAATAAACCGAGGTGAAGTATTAAAACATGAAACTGAAAATGATTTAATTACTCAACTAAAAATACTTTTCAAAGATTTCTTTAATTTTTCTGAAATTGTAGATTGGAATAATCTCGGTATAAATTTAACGCCTAGTTGGGACTCATTAAGGCACATAGAACTTTTAATGACTATTGAGTCGACGTTTACTATTAAAATAACGACTGAAGAAATTGATAAAACGAGATCATTTCTGGAAATATATTCTTTATTAAAAACTAAAGTAATCTAATAAATAGTATGGATTAGAATATAAAATAGAGTAAAATATTTTAATTTTGTTATATAGTTGGTGATTTAATATTTGTTAGCGTCTGGCACACGTTTGCATTCACAGAATTTTACCAGCTCAGATGAATTTGTTGGTGCAAGTACATAAACGTTTGGTAATCGCACAGTTAGCTTTTACGTGGCTATTGATGGCGCAGACAGCCTCTCTGCAATTAGCGATAAAATAAATGTGCTGAGTGAAAACTATGGGGTTACTGCCAATATAATTAATGGTAGTTCAGGGGACTTTTTTAGTATTAGACTCTCAAGTTACGGGTGCTGCAAACACCTTGTCGGTAAATGCTGAACAAGCTCATTATATAAAAGACGGTAAATGGATAGTTAAGCTAAAAAACAATAAATAATTAGGGAATATTTTGGATTTTTTTATAGATAATTTAGCGATTATAAGTCGTCAATGGCCAGAAATTGCACATATATTATTAAAAAGTCATTTTGATGTAAGTCAAATAGCGTTAGTAAAAGATAAAGAATTATCACTTGTTTTTGATAATATACAAGTTGCCAGCAGTTATAACCAAAGTGAAGAAGCTAGGTTACAAATTAGTCAGCTGCCTATTAACACTCCTAAGGTTACACTTTACGGTACAGGGCTAGGTGTCTTGCAAAGTAGCCTACTTGAAAGTACTCAACTGAAGTTGCTAAATGTGGTTATTTTCAACATTCCATTATTTAAAGCAAGCCTCACGTACTTTGACCATAAAAAATGGCTTTCAGATCCACGTGTTAACTTAAGCCTTCCTCAAGATACGAGTAAAGTTCAAACCCCTTTTATTGCTTTACCTGCTGAATTAGAGTTATCAACGAATAGCAGTGCTCATATTAGAGATCGTCTGTGTCTAGTGCTTGATAATCATTATATTGAGAAGTCTCAAGGTATCTTAAATACAGCATTACAAAAAAAAATCATGGATAACATTGACTGCATAGTCAAAGAAAAAGGGGTAAGTGAGCTATTTTCATCTAATCTGAATACTTCTTCTAAAACTGATTATATTGTTTGTGCTGCAGGGCCTAGCTTAGCCGTGCATATTAACTGGTTAAAACAATCTGCTACCAGAAAAAAATTTACCATTATAGGGGTAGATACCGC
>JBLIBL010000136.1:0-7853 GCA_047633355.1 Polaribacter sp. | reverse complement strand
GCATCTAAGGAATTAATCACCTACGTTAAAGACCGTGCGGGTCACGATCAGCGTTATGCGATTAACCCGATCAAATCCAATAAAGAGTTAGGTTACGTGCCACAAGAAAGTTTTGAAACGGGCATCCGAAAGACGATATCTTGGTATTTAAATAACGATGCTTGGTGGAGTGAATTAAAAGGGGAAGGCTGTGTTAAATAGAATGAAAGGCAAGCAGGCTCATCTGAATGCTCATGTTGATCATTCTTATTTTGTATCAAAGAATGTAATGATTACAACAGCCTGGGTTAGAGATAATTCTTCAATACAGATAAAAACTACCCTACATTCAGGCGGTGGGGAAGTAATAACGAAATCGATTAAAAGTTTTAATTTTATTCGCCCTGATGTAAACAAGCACTTTAATGATAGTGATGAAGTTAAAAGTGGTATTTTTTACATTTTTGAAATTGAAAGCGACTTTGAAAAAACTGACTTAACCATCAAAATTAGCCTTGGTGGTGTTGAAAAAGAATTAAATGCTAACATCACTGATGATGCTAAAAGTGTAATGACAGCCCTGTCTTTAATGGAGAGTATTGAATTTGAAGAGTTAAATAATTCTTTACTTAAAAAATACTCATCACTACTTATTTTACAGGCTGATGGCAAAAAAATGGGTCCTGAAACATTACCCGGCAGCTTGAAAATTGAAATAGAGCATGCATTTTCTATAACAGGGTATGGAGTGTTTCTTCAAGGCTGGCTTATTGACGCAGATTCTAATCTTGCTGGAATTCATATTAAGCAAGGATCGCATGTCTCTAACAATCTTTTAGAATCCTCAACTCGTTTCGTAAGGCCTGATGTGAATAGTTTATTTCCTCAATACATTTCAAGCCAATGCAGCGCTGGTCTGTTTGGTATTGCAGTGAATAATCAATTCATTAATGGTTTAAATTATGAGCTGATTATGGTTACTAGAACGGGTGATATTACAACACAAGTTTTAGAAGTAATCACAAAATCTGGAGATACGGTTGAGCTAATTCGATCGCTACTTACTCCCTTAGACTTGACCAAGGCAAGGTATCAAGAAGAACTGAGCGGATATTTAGGAGAAGCAATAGCCTATATCTGGAAGAACAAAGCACTACCAAAGCAAGCCGTGGAGATTATAGAATACGGTAGTCAGGTTGATAAACCTTTGTGTTCAATAATCATTCCTATTTATGGTAGATATGATTTTGTACTGTATCAAATGACACAGTTTGATACAGATGCATTCATGAAAAATGTGGAAGTAATTTTCGTATTGGACGATCCAAAAATTCACTCTGAGTTTAATGCCTATTGTATAAGTACAAGTCCTTTGTCTAGTTTAGGGTTTAAAACAGTTTATGGTGGATCTAATCGTGGTTATGCTGGAGCAAATAATTTAGGGGTCGCCCATGCATCAGCAGATAAAATATTATTATTAAACTCAGATGTCATGCCTAAATATAACAATTGGCTAGCCGATCTTTTAAGTGTATTTGAAAAGCAAAAAAAGATAGGTATTTTGGGAGCACGACTTCTTTTTGAAGACGAAACAATTCAACATGACGGTCTTAAATACCATAAATTACCATCTTTTCAAAACCTCTGGCTGATCGACCATCCGGGTAAAGGGCTGCCTGAATGGCTGACAACTAACAACCAACTAAGAAAAGTTTCTTCTGTAACAGGGGCGTGTATGCTCATGAAGAAAGCTACTTATCAAGAGCTTGGTGGATTAGATGAATGCTATGTGCTTGGTGACTTTGAGGATAGCGACCTGTGTTTAAAAGCACTTAAAGCTGGATATGAAAATTATATTGATAGTTCGACCTCGCTATATCATTTAGAAAGGCAATCTCAAAACCTATTTAATGATACCTCCTGGAAATTCAAATTGACTATATACAATGGTTTGCAACACGCAAAGCGCTGGAATTCAAGTATTGTTAAATTGTTAGCGCAAGGCAATGAATGATGAATATAAATAAAGAAAAAATATTAATTATTGTGCACGGACATCCGGATCATAGTAAGGGAGGAGCTGAGGTTGCTGCTTATGGTTTATTTAAAGAATATCAAAGACAAGGTTTAGATACGCTTTTTTTAGCTAGATCAGGTGAGAAATCGCATGGTGGAACAGTATTTTCAACACGAAATGACGGACGTGAAATATTGTTTCATACAGGTATTGGCGATTGGTTCAACTTACAATGTTTAGAAGCAAAGCACATGTATCAAGACTTTGCCGACCTGCTTAAGCGATATCAGCCTACGGTTGTACACTTTCATCACTATGCTCACATGGGCTTAGAGATGATAAAGATTGTTAGAAATACGCTTCCTAATGTAAAAATCTTGTTCACTCTGCATGAGTATATGGCTATTTGTTTTAATAATGGCCAAATGGTTAAAAAGAATAGTACAAAGCTGTGTTATGAATCGAACCCAATGGATTGTGCTCAATGCTTTCCTGAAAAATCAAGTGCTGATTTTTTTATGCGAAAGCAATATGTACAAACAATATTTGAGCTAGTTGATATATTTATATCCCCTAGTTATTTTTTAATTGAACGATATAAAGCTTGGGGAATACCAGCAGATAAAATGGTCATGATAGAAAATGGCCAACCAACTTCAAAAGGGACAGAGCCAAGACCAATAGCGGAAGGGGAGAAGAGGGGGCGGTTTGCTTTTTTTGGCCAAATCAATCCTTTTAAAGGTGTGGATGTTCTATTGGAAGCCTTTGCTGCATTACCTGAAAATATTCAAGAGCAAGTGCATCTTGATATTCATGGTGCAAATCTGCATCTACAAGAAGAAACTTTTCAAACAAAAATCGGTGCACTTTTAGAAAAATTAGAAGGTACTGTTACGTTTCATGGTTCTTATGAACCGCACGAAATGCCAATGCTTTTGAAAGAGTGTGACTGGATGATTATTCCCTCTATTTGGTGGGAGAACTCACCAATGGTGATTCAAGAAGCATACAATCATGGCCGTCCAGTCATCTCAGCAGACATTGGTGGCATGGCCGAAAAAATTATTGATGGTGAAACTGGGTACCATTTTCGCAGAGGCAGTCATCAATCTTTAGCGTCTGTAATTGAAAAAGCAATTGTTAATGATGATTGGCATCAGTTTCATGAAGTGATTAGAAAACCTCTCAGTATGGAAGGGTGTGCAGAGATTCATTTGAATAAAATATATGTATAGCCCAGATGCTTTTTGCTTTTCAAGGCATGAATCAAGAGAAAATATTATGAGTAAGGGATTTATCGAGCAATTTAATTCTAGACGTATCTCGGGATGGGTGAGTCATAATTGCTCAGAAAGTATAACTATCATTATTGATTGTGATGCATATACGATATGGCCTGGTGCTAAAAGAGCAGACATTCTGCATGAAAGTAATGCTTTCTCATTTGATCTTCCAAAAGAGTATTTAGATAAAGACAGTGTAGAAGTTTCAGTGCTAAATTGTAAAAAAGAGCACTTACAAAACTCACCATTAAACATAACGCTCTCGAAAGAAGAGCGATCTAAGTTTTTGGTCGGACTAAATGATTGGTTATTTTTATATAACGATTCTAGTCAGAGTATAGAATATTTAACTGGCCAAAAAAAAATGTCGAATGGTGAGGCGGTTGATTGGGTGAGTTTGACTAAAATAAGGACTGAGGCCTGTTTAAAAAATGGCACTAAGCTAGTCACATTAGTTTGTCCAGAGAAGGAAACAATTTATTCTAAATATTTACCTGATAGTATAAAAATAGATGATAAAAGGCCTTTAAATATTATCAAAGGACTTTGCGAAGCAGACGATAGCATTAATTTTCTCGTGCCTATCTTTGATGTTGAGCATGAGAGTCTCTCTTTTTCAAAAGGAGATAGTCATTGGACTTATTGGGGAGCGTTTCAAGCCTATAAACAACTAATTGAAAAATTTATACCAGAGGTGGCTCAACCTAACGAAGAAAATTACTTAAAGAGTACAGTATATCAAGCCAGTGATTTATTAATAAAAAGAGACTCAATCAATGTCGAACCTGTTGAATATTGGAAGGGCGACGGCGGTAGAGAAACATTTAATAATCAGGTTTCAAACAAAGGGCGTAGGCAAGAATATACTAATAATAAAGCACCAAAACAAAGAGTTATGATCTGGCACACGTCCTCAATCGATTGGATGAAGCCTTTTTTGCTCGATGATTTTAGCGATGTCTGTTTGATTTGGCAGCAGGACATTTCATGGGGTGAGGTTTGGAGATATAACCCCGATATATTAATTGTCCAGACTAACGAAAGATTTGTTGTTAGCTTACCTAAAGATAGTGATTAATTGTAAATTAATTCTACTTTTTATATTTTGGTGATTTTAAATATGAAAAAGATATATGTGCATATCGGCATGGAGAAGACTGCGACTACAACTATTCAAGGTTATTGCAGTAGTAATAGAGAGTTACTTTCAGCACGTAACTTGACTTATCCGAATTTTAAAGATGATTGGATTGCGCACTCATGTATACCTGCTACGATCATGAAAAATTCTTCAGGAAAAGTCGTTGACTTCTACGACAAGCCCATTAAAGACCTGAGTTCTTTAATGATGGATATTAAGGATCAATCAAATGGTGATATTTTTATAAGTAGTGAGCATTTTAGCTCAAGACTTAGTGTTCAGAATATTAAAGAATTTAAAACTGAGCTAGATAATACTTTCCCGAATCATGAAATTTTTATAGTTAGCGTTGTGAGGGAATCGCTTGCCTTCTTTTATTCGTCTTATAGTACTTTTATAAAATCAGGAGGTAAGCTATCAATTAAGGAATACTCCGATTTGGCTTTAAAAAATGGTAGATATTTTAATCAATTAGAAATACTAAAAGACTGGAGTAGGATTTTCGGTAAAGAAAAAATGATAATTAAGGATTATGATACTGCTGAGTATAAAGCGGATCCTGTGTCGGCAGTATTGCCTTTTGATCTATTACTTAGTAATAATCGTAATAATAATAGTCTGAAGTCAATGACAATTAAGCTGGGTGGCATAATAAATTCATCTAGTGAAATTACTATTAATGATTTCGACAAAATGATGCCTGAGACAAAATATAAACTGCTTACCGAAATCGAAGAAGAAGAATTAAGACGTTGTATGCCAACTAAATCTAAAATATATGCTGAGTTTAATATGAATTTTGACGGGATGGAGAGGCTTGAAATAGATGCAGATATTAAATACTTAAGCGAGAAAGTCGCGTTTGAGAATCTGATCAGCATACTAGCAAAATATTACAGTGATAATAATTAACCATTAGACTTTATTTATTTGTATTATTTTAAAAGGAGTGAGTATGAATTTTAAAAAGCATGTCGTCATGTCTTTAAAAATACCAACGTTACAGAAAGACTCTTTTGTCGAAGCTCCAGTGGTTATTCAGTCAGCATTCAAACCTAATAGTAGAATTCAAATCGGGGCATTTACAGGTATCTATGGTAATAATTCGATTATTCACTCTTGTACTATAGGGCGTTATTGTTCAATAGCTGATGGTGTTGTTATCGGGCCACCAGAACATCCTATCGATTGGTTAAGTACATCAATGATTCAATATGTAGATAATGTTCATAACTGGCAGTCATTTTTTGAAGATTCAGACCTTACATTCAATTGGAATAACGAATCATTTAGTCCTAGAACATCGCCAGTTAAAATTGGAAATGACGTATGGATTGGTTCCAACGCTTTTATTAAAGCTGGCGTAATAATTGGAGATGGCGCCATAATCGCTGCAGGCTCAGTTGTAGTAAAAGATATACCGCCTTATGCCATAGTAGGAGGGGCGCCAGTCAGAATCATTAAATATAGATTTGATGAAAGGATAAGAGAAGATCTTTTATCTTTGCAGTGGTGGAATTATAATGTTTTTAGTCTTGAAGGTTTGAGGTTCTCTGAAATAGAGAGCGCGATCGAAACTATACAACTGGCCATTACCAATAAAACGATAGAAACTTTTACATCTCAAAGAATTGAATTTAGCGAGCTTGTATGAATACTTTATTTATATGAAAACCCAGACTTCTACAACTGATTCAAGGTTAAAAATATCTAGTAAGATCTACGTTTGTTAATCAAAATATATCGATCTGTGTTTAAAAAATCAGACAGTTTTGAAATCTTTTATACCAATAGCGCGTTTAGGGATACGGATGCTCGCCGCTACAAAAGCCATTCCAGTAGTAAGCAGGGTTATATGCTTGCGAATATTTGGCATGGTTTATGCTTTACAATGTTACGAGTGATTTAGAGGGGTTTGTTGATGATTTTTCTAAAGTAAAATAACAAGAAAATATAAGTAATTAACGTCGATTCTATTGACGTTGGGTGCTAATAATTGGTTTGTCGGTATTTATGATGGTTAAGAGTGAAGATCAAGTAATGAAAGCACAAGAAAATACAGCAGAAGATAGTCAAAGTATTACCCATCCTGTTGAGTTGTGTTCTGATGACTTAACAGTTATAGAAAGAAATAATAAACGAATTAATGATTTATCACTTTTATGTGATGAACGTTTAGCGACTATTGTTCAGCTTCAACAGTTATGCGCTGATAAAGATATTACTTTAAATAATCAACGTTACACCCTTAATAAAATGAAAAACGCTCTCACTTGGAGAGCTACCGCATTTATACGTAAAGGGTTTGGCGCGTTAAAGAGAAGTGTGTTATCAAGCACCCAATGCACATTGGTTCCAATGGCTGGATTAACGTCTTTAAATAAGTCGGGGGCGTGGAAAAGTTTTACCGATGATCCAAGTTTTTTTATTAAACCGGCTAATCCAAGTATCTACAATACAAACTCAATTTATCTGGTGTTTGACTTTGAAAGTGCCGACGAAGGATTAATCGGAGAAATATTTTTTGATACGGGAGATGGCTTCCTACCCTATTTGTCATTAAAATTTGAACTGTTTAATGGCATTAATCAGTTGGCTCTATCATTACCTAAAAATTGCTCTGCCATGCGGTTCGATCCTGCGATGAGTCAAAGTGAATTTAAAATCTCAGATGTTATTATTAATCTAAAACCTAAATCCGCTTACGAGAGTGTGAAATTTATAAATTCTCCACGCGAGTTAAACTATGTAGCACAATATGATAGAAGTATTGTGGGTCACACACTGGGGAATCAATTAGTCGCGACTGCTGAGGAAGTTGGCGCATGGGAATCAACAGGTGATGATCCTTATTTTATACTTCACTGCATTGATCTAAAAGAAGGCTGGAATTTAGTTAATGTTTCTATTACTTCAGCGGATAAAAAAGTATTTATTGGTCGGCTTTATTTTGATTATGGTGAAGGTTTTAACGAAAAAAATTCAGAAAATATCATTATAAAATCGGGAGTTATTTCAAATAAGGTTATTCTGATAAATGATAAAGTAAAAAATCTACGTTTTGACCCCATGGAATCAAAAGGTGCCTTACAACTTAATGTACTATCGATAACCAAACTATCGAAATATAAGGCAAACCGCTTGATTTCTGAAGCGTTAACAGCTAAAAAAACTGACGCTTCTGGAAGTATTTTTGAAAAGTATAAAATATATCAAGAATCTTTTTCTCCTTTAACCAATACCATGGATTACAATGCCTGGATTGAAAATAAAGAATTCCCGCAGTTATTAAGCAGAGAAGAAGCTGTTAATAGTATCAACTCCTTTTCTTTTATACCTAAAATATCGATTGTAATTCCTACGTACAATACAGAAGAGAAATTCCTCAGGCTTTGTATCGATTCTGTCTTGAATCAGCATTACTCAAATATAG
>JBLIBL010000135.1:0-8022 GCA_047633355.1 Polaribacter sp. | reverse complement strand
AGGGATAATTTTATCAAGTACTTTATTTTCATCTTTACGGTAAAAACTTCTGAGTTTTTGTCGAGTGTCCGATGAAGAAACTATCGAGTGATTTAATAGCATGTTGTTAATCCTAAACATTTAATTAGTAAAAAAGCATTGACACCTGACTACAAGGGTCTTGAAACATATTAAACTGATTTTACGACAATAAACACAGTATATGTTGCGCATTTAATCAAATATTCAGTATAATAAATCGTTAAATTAGTTATAACAGCATAATCCAATATGAAAAATAATTTAGATAAGATCGATAAGACCATTTTAAGAGAATTACAGAAACAAGGACGCTTATCTAATATTGATTTATCAAAACGCGTACATTTAAGCCCTAGCCCTTGTTTAGATAGGGTGAAATGGCTGGAGCAAAATGGTTATATCAAACATTATTGCGCTGTTTTAAGCCAAGAAAAACTCGGCTATGACATGGTTGCATATGTGACGGTTACATTGGATAAAACGACTCAAAACTCCTTCACAAATTTTAAACAAGACATTACACTTGTCGACGAGGTGATAGAATGTGATATGGTTGCTGGAGGCTTTGATTATTTGTTAAAGTTATTGGTCAAAAATATGAAACATTATCGAAATACATTAGGCGCTATCTCAGAAATTTCCGGTGTATCCCAAACTCATACATACATGGTAATTGAAAAAATCAAAGAAAACGCTGATATTAAAATTATGTAAATGGTATCATTTTTAAAACCCTCTATTTTCAAATCTAATGCAAATCAAAGCCACATGAAAAGCGAATATTCAAAAAATGAAGAACTTGCAAACGCTATAAGCCATGGACTCGGTGTTCTATTTGGCATTATTGCCTTATCTATGATGGTTGCTATCTCAAGTGAAAATATCAATAAGCTGATTGGCTCAATTATTTATGGTAGTAGTATTATTCTGCTTTTCAGTGCGTCAACGCTTTACCATTCACTCTCTTCAGATTCACTTAGAAAAAAATTGAAAACTCTCGATCACCTTTCAATTTATATTTTAATCGCCGGCACATACACACCCTATATGCTAGTAAGTTTAGCTGATAATAGCGGCTTTACTTATTTAAAATGGATATGGGGTTTTGCTTTGCTAGGCGTTTTCTTTAAATTATTTTTAGGACATAAATACGAAAAATTAAGTTTAGCTTCCTATCTTGGTATGGGTTGGTTCATTATTGTTGCGGGTAAAGAGATGCTTGAAAGTATTTCTTATAACGGTTTATTTTATCTTCTTTTAGGCGGTCTCGCCTATACATTTGGTGCTATTTTTTATGCGTGGAAGGGCTTAAAATTTAATCATGCGATTTGGCATTGTTTTGTTCTTGCTGGAGCCGTTTTTCATTTTTGGTCTATCTATTGGTTTGTCTTACAATAATAATTAAACCTTACAAACAAGCTTTACTGCTCGGCCAAATCAACAGGATTAATTACATTCTTTTTCGACCGCCCAGATTTTCTAAGCGCTTCGCGTAAGACATATTCAATTTGCGCATTCACACTACGCAATTCATCTTCCGCCCAGCCTTGCATAGCGTTTAAAACGTCTTCATTTATTCTTAATGGATATGCTTTTTTAGCCACAACAAACTCCGCATGAGTTAATAACTATAATCACCTCTTTCTCAAATAGAGGTGATTAATTTCGAAAATTTAATATAAACTACCCGCATTAACAACCGGTGACGCAGCTTCATCACTACATAAAACAACTAATAAATTACTCACCATCGCTGCTTTGCGTTCATTATCAAGTTCAACAATGCCTTCTTTTGAAAGCTGCTCTAAGGCCATTCCAACCATTCCTACTGCACCTTCAACAATGGTCTTTCTTGCTGCAATAATTGCCATTGCTTGTTGGCGCCTTAACATCGCGCTGGCTATTTCTGGCGCGTATGCCAAATGACTGATGCGAGATTCAATGACTCGTACACCCGCTTTATTGAGCCTGTCTTGCACTTCTTTTCTTAGCTCTTCCGATATTTGTTTAGGGTGACTTCTCAATGAAATATCTTCTTCATGGTTATCATAAACATACCTAGTCGCTAAATTTCTTACTGCCGCTTCACTTTGCACTGAAACAAACGCTTTTAAGTTATCCACTTCGAATATTGCTTCAGCAGTATCAATCACTTCCCATACAACCACGGCGGCAATTTCAATTGGGTTCCCATTTTTATCATTAACCTTCAATTGTCCACTTTCAAAATTACGCACTCTAAGTGAAACGGCAAATTTAGCATAAAATGGATTAGCCCAGCGTAAGCCTTCTTCTTTAACCGTGCCGATATACTTGCCAAATAACTGTAATACTCTCGCTTCATTCGGGTTAACCATAAAAAAGCCAAACCAGCCTATAAAAACGAATAACGCCAATAAGATAGTCGCTATAGTAATTAAACCGCCAGCCCTTCCCAACGTAAAAATAATTGCAATAGAGGTGACTTGCACAATAAATAGAACCACAAGAGTTGTGAGCCCATTCGGTGCTTTAATTTCATTTTCTGTATACATATTAATCTCCTAACAATTCAAAATGACAACCAAAAGATATCATTTTGATATCATTATGTCAATTTTGGAGTTGTAACAGAAGATGTGTTGGAAAATATGTGATTCAGAATCTGAGTCACCGCTAGCATTGAATATAAATATTAAAGTTTAAGTATTTATGTAAGTAATCAGAGCGACCCCGCTTGCAACACTCTTTGAGGTTGATCAATAACATTACTTTTTATCAGGCAACCATAATTGAACCCAAACACCAGACAACAACATAGCTCCACCCACAAACCAAAACGGTAATAGAAGATCGGCAGTCATTTGTGCCATTAATCCCATCGCGAGTGCGCCTATTGCATAGCCCATATCACGCCAAAATCGATATACCCCTATCAAACTTGCTCGGTCTTTAGGCTTAGCAAAATCGCCAACGGCTGCTCCTAAATTGGGATATACCATTGCCATTCCAACACCAATTAAAGCCGACTCTAAACTCCAGTAGATAACTGTTGTAGTTAAAGGGATGAGCATAACGCCAATACCGCAAAACCACATGCCCCAGACAATTAAACCGCGACGGCCAATCTTGTCTGAAAGAGGTCCGGTTACTAATTGCGATGCTCCCCAAACAACACCGTAAATCGCAATAATAGCGCCTGCTTCAATGAGTTCTAATCCTTGAGCCATAAAATAAATTGGGAAAAATATCCACACAATCGCATCGGTAAATTTTTCAACCAAGCCCGCTTGATTGAGAGCAATTAAAGGCTTTGATTGGAGCGTGGAGTACTTAAATAATTGAGAAAGCGATTTATGTTTCTCTTTTACGCTTTGATCTGAATTTTTCTTCTCTAATTGTTCAGATTCTAAATGATGTAGCTCTGCCCAAGGTAGTGTCTCTTTAATCGTAAAAATAGCTAAGATAAAACCTAATGAGATAACGGTTAAACTAAAATAAAACAATCCTTCTCTTGCGCCAAAAAGACTAACGACATAGGCAGTTGCTAATCCCGCTAACCCAACCGCAGCGTACCCAGAAAATTCATTGATTCCATTAACTAAACCTTTTTGGTTGGTTTTTGCCAAGTCCAACTTACTATTTAATGCCATCGACCAGCACAACCCTTGATTAAAGCCTAATAAAACAGTAGCGCCAATAATCCAATTCCAATTGGGTGCATGCAATAAAATAAAAGGAATAGGTAATGCAATAACCCATCCTAAAATCAGAATTTTTTTACGGCCATATTGCTCGCTCAATTTACCGGCTAACAAGTTCATAATCGCTTTAATAAAACCAAATACAACCACAAATGAAGCTAACAAGAAAAAAGCTTGGTCAGCCAAACCAAACTCCGACTCAGCTAAACCCGGGATAACAATTCGAGTCATACCAATGGTTAGTCCGACTAGAAAAATTTGCACTAATTGCAGATTGATTTGAAAAATATTAGTTTTGATCCCTAGAGATATGTTTTTGCTATTACTCATGTTTTGTACCTATTTAAAATGGGTTACTTATTATTTTTATCATCTAAGATAATTCCAGCGATCTTACACCCGGTCTAGAATCACCGCACCACTTCCCTCTTCTGCCAATTTATCATCTTTATTATAAAGAGGACACTTTTTCAATGATAAACAACCACACCCAATACAACTGCTCATTGAGTCTCTTAATTTTTCCATATAACTAATCTTCTCATTTAACTCATCCCGCCAAATGGTACCTAACATTTCCCAGTCTTTGACAGATGGCGTTCGACTATTCGGTAACGTTGCAATAGCTGATTTTATTGACTTTAAATCAATTCCTACTTTTTGGGCTGCTTTGATAACGGCAATCCGGCGCATAACATCAGCTTTATAGCGCCTTTGATTACCCGAATTACGCCAGCTTTTAATCAAACCCTTTTTCTCATAAAAGTGCAACGTACTCACTTTGACGCCACATCTTTCAGCTATTAGACCCACGCTCCAGCTAGCATCACTCATTAATTTATACCATTAAATTATTTTTTATTAATTTTAATCAAATTAACCCTTTACCTCAAGCTAAGTTGAGGTATTAAGATGCGGGTAACCAGTTTAAACTAATCCTATAAGGCAAAAAACATGATTTACCTAGAACACATCAACCTTGTCGTAGATGACATAGACAAAATGTTAACTTTTTACCAAGCAGCATTTCCTCACTGGAAAATACGTGATAAAGGACACGGAGAGTGGTACGGAAAAAACCGTCAATGGATTCATTTTGGTGACGACTATCAATACATAGCGATGAGTGATCACGGTGAGGGCGAGAATAGAGAATTAGAAGGCCATCAAGTTGGATTGGCTCATTTCGCCTACGTCACCAATAACCTTGACGCAATGATCAATAGACTCAATCAGGCAGGTTTCGACATTGATAAAGATGGTTCTGAAGAACCTTTTCGTAAAAACATCTATTTTCTTGATCCTGCAGGATTTGAAATTGAGTTTGTAGAATATTTGAGTGATTTACCTATAGAGCGAAATGCTAGTTAATTCTATGTTGTGGCTGTAGGAAAAGGAGTGGGGTACTTTTTAAGCAAAATGTTTTGCGCGGAGAGTCACCTAAAAGAAAAACAAGCGGAAACTTTCCTACAGCGTAGTTATACACCATTAGGGAGCCCTAAATGAACAAAACGATAGCTATCTTTGCAAGTGCGAGAAGAGACGGTAATACAGGAAAACTTATCGACTGGATTGCTAGTGAGTTAAATATAGATATTATTGATCTTTCTGAAAAAAATATATCTCCATATGATTACGAACATAAAAATGTCAATGATGACTTTATACCGTTAATGAACGATCTCTTAAAATATAAAAACATTCTCTTTGTAACACCTGTTTATTGGTATGCTGCTAGTGCACAGATGAAAATTTTTATTGATAGAACCTCTGATTTTTTAGATGTAGAAGAGTTAAAAAATATAGGTCGAAGATTAAGAAATAAAACTGCCTATATCGTATGTACTTCAATCAGTAGAGAAGCTGATCGTTCATTTTTAAATTCTTTCAAAGATACATTTAAGTATCTCGGTATGAATTATGGCGGGCATGTACATAGCAATTGCGAGAACAGCTATAGTCCAAATGAATATAAAGACGACGTTGATAAGTTTGTACAGTCAATTAAGTATTCGGATGTACCTGCAGGTGTATAACGAATTAATTAACTTCGTGCTTTCGGCGCGCTGGACGTAGCAAAGGTAAGTTAAATTAATCATTGAATTAATTTACAAAAATAGGAAAAGTTGGTTCAAACAAAAATTAATTATTAGTAGGTGAATATAATTGTCTTAAAGATGATTTTCCTACAGACTCTTAAAACAATAGGAAATTAAAATGAATCTTAACCAAATCACTTTACCGGTAAAACAAATGGGCGAATCTAATGCTTTTTATTTAAAACTTGGTTTTACACAAATTGTAGATAGTCCTCATTACGCAAGATTTTCTTGCCCAAAAGGTGATTCAACATTTTCACTTTCACTCAACACGGAAGAGTTAGAAAATCACTCAGTTATTTACTTTGAATATGAAGATCTAGATAACTGGGTCAAAAAATTAAAATCTAAAGGGATTAAATTTGACCAAGAACCTAAAGACGAATCTTATTTATGGAGAGAAGCAGTGTTACGCGATCCTTCGAACAATAAGATCAAATTATATTGGGCTGGTGAGAACCGGTTGAATCCTCCTTGGCGGGTCTGAAAAAACTCACCTTCTTAGAAGGCTGACTATATTACTCCAGAAAACATTACTGACACCTTATAGGCACTGTAAGCGATTGACTATATGATGACTCTCATCAATCTTTTCTTATTGCTAGATATCGGACATCATGTCTGGTATCTCGGAAATAAAATATTATAACTGGTTGATAAATAGTGTATTACCAAAAATAATTAAGCCAAATAGAAATCGAAAAATTACTGGGATATCGGACAAGATGGTCATTTTCGTAAAGCATGATTTATTTTCTGTGATTTAAATTATTGATATTTATGAATAATTCAGGTATTTTTGATACTTTAATTAGAGATATCGGACAAAGGGGATACTAGACACCTTGGCCGATACTAAACTGTTAAAGAGGTTTTTATGAATAAAGAACTTTTTTTAATTTCTAAAACTCATATTGTTCGAATAAGTATAGTCACAATAACTATTTTGCTAATACCTTTTGTTGCAATGCAATTCACCAGCGAAGTGTCTTGGCATTTAGGTGATTTTGTTGTTGCTGGATTACTTATATTCGGTTCAGGATATTTTTATAAAACATTAACAAAAAATTCCAACCGTATTGGAATAAAAATAATAATTGGCACTATAATTTTGATATTATTTCTTTTGATTTGGGCTGTTCTTGCAGTTGATCTTGTTTGAAGTAAATATTTATCGAAGAACCTTTAACCAGTGTGAGTTGCAGATTCAGGAAAAAAGACTCCTTCTCGGCAATCACAAACGTTAACTCCTCTCTTTCTACTAAAAAAATTGACTATAACTACATTGTAGGTATAATTTAATTATGAACAACCTATCCTTTGAGTGGGACTCCAACAAAAATGCTTTGAATGAAAAGAAGCATGGGATTTCCTTTGATGAGGCTAAAACGGTATTTACAGATCAGTTTGCCCGATTAATTCATGCTCCTGATCACTCCGATGAAGAAGATAGATTTATTCTTCTTGGAGCAAGTATACACTCGCGTTTATTGGTAGTTTGCCATTGTATTAGAAATAATGATGCTATTCGTATAATTCGGCTCGAAAGGCTGATAAGCAAGAACGTAATATCTATGAGGGTTGTCAACATGCGTAAAAACTATGATTTTTCAAAATCTGTTTCAAATCCTTATGCCCAAAAGCTTAAGAAACAAATAACAATTCGTTTAGACGAAGACACCATTGAATATTTTAAGAGTATGGCCGAAGATAAAGGGCTTCCTTATCAAGGCCTCATCAATTTATATCTTCGAGATTGCGCTCAATCTCATAGAGACTTGAAGCTTCAATGGCAATAATCATAGCTGTTAACCACACGCCCTGAGGTAGATGAAAAGTCTTTTTATTAGTTTTTTATAGCAAACTCCAATAACGGTGAACCCTTTGATTTCAGTGCTTCTAAATAGGTTGATTCATCGTAAAGTGTTTTCGTTTTCCAAAAAAATAAAAAAAAAAATAATAAGTGACAGTCACTATTTGAAATATGGTTTCATCGCTTGAAAACTTCGATGGTACTGCTAGAGTATTTTTGACATACTTTTCAGCACCAGACTAATAATATATAACCAATCCGTACACGCGACACCTGACGGAAACGTTATGCGAAATGACCATCGAGTCACTAGGAGAAGGAAACTATGCCAGTATATGCCCTAAATCTTTTTGATGTTTCAGATCGTGATGAATATCTCGAGTACGCTCGGCGCTCTGTAAAAGAA
>JBLIBL010000134.1:0-8048 GCA_047633355.1 Polaribacter sp. | reverse complement strand
AAATTGCATTAGAAAGAATTCATTATAAAAAAGAGAAAGCAAGTGAGCAAGAAATAGCATCATTGCTAGGGAGTTATAAATTAGAAGATGGTAGTGAGCTAATTTTAAAACGATGTGATATTGATGTTTGTTATAGCTTTGCAGGTCGATCAGGACAATCAAAAATATTTAAAGCGCACAATAAATCTTGGTTTACACCAAATCTAAATAGAGCTTTTAAAGTTGTTGAGAATGAAAATTCAAAAAACGTCCAAATATTAATTAAAGATTTTATGGGTGAGAGGATAGCGACAAAAAAACTCTAAACTTTACATATTTATAAACATCATATCAAATTAATAATTTCTCACTGAGAAAAGAATCTACTAGCATTCGTCCCCCCCATTAAGTTACATGCCTATGCATATAGCTCAGGACTATTTTTATAAAGTCAGTCATCCTGAATGAACTACATAGACATGTTAAGTTATTGCTCATTTATGCGGGTTAAAATAATCCAAGGCTTTGTTGCTCCCAGCCTCGATAGCCGCTATGGGTCAATTGAGCGCTTGTCTTGATTTAATTTTCCTGCGAATAACAAATCAAAAACACAATTGAATGCGTATAGGTCTATTTTAAGGCTATATATCAACTATATTTTGTGCATAATAGTCGACTCTGCACTTTTAACATCAAAACGTTTATATGAAGAACAATATTGTTGATTTACAAGATAAACTTCGGGCGTTGCTACTTTCTCAACGTAATAATTTTACTCAGGGAAAAGTCGCAGACTATATTCCTGCACTTGCCAATGTTCAAGCTGATTTAGCCGGTATATCTGTCGCCACTATTGATGGAAAAACAGTCGGTGTGGGTGATTATCAACGCCCTTTTTCAATTCAAAGTATTTCAAAAGTATTTGGATTAGTCATGGCGATGAATCGTGTCGGCGACTCTTTATGGCAACGTGTAAGAATGGAACCTTCAGGTCAGCCTTTCAATTCTATTATTCAATTAGAGTGGGAGAAAGGCATACCACGAAATCCTGTTATTAACGCCGGCGCTTTATTAGTGTCTGATGTACTTACAAGCCATTATTCTTCGAGTAAACTTGCTTTTTTAAGCGTCATAAGAAAGCTTGCGAACAATGAAAAAATTCGCGTTGACACGCAAGTTTATCAATCTGAACTTATTCATGGTAGCCGTAATGCCGCCTTGGCCTACTTAATGAAAAGTTTTGGCAATATTGAAGCCGAAATTCCTGACGTGCTGAGTCATTACTTTACGCAATGTTCCGTAGCAATGAGCTGCCAACAACTCGCGCAGAGTTTACTGTTTTTAGCCAACAAAGGTGTCGATCCTGTAACCAACCACATTATATGCAGTCCAAAAGATGCACATCGCGTTAATGCTATATTGTCTACTAGCGGAATGTACGACCAATCAGGCGAGTTTGCATTTTCTGTTGGTTTACCGGCGAAAAGTGGCGTGGGAGGCGGATTAATTGCTATTGTGCCAAACTATGGGGTTATCTGTACATGGAGCCCACCGTTGAACAGTTTCGGAAATTCTGTTGTCGGCATGAAGCTAATAGAAGGTATAGCTGAAGAGTTAGGCTTATCTATTTATCATTAACGGTAGATAAATATAAACATTCACACAGCCAATAAAAACAGCTTTATGGATTCACAGGGTCAGGTCTTTTATCGTGCACTAATATCCTACTTGTCGTCGAATAATGAACTTCAAAATACTCCCCTATTTCTTTCATGGTATAACCGCCACTTTCAAACGCCAATACAATGGCACAATTACATGTTTTGCAGAGTGCCTCATATTCTTTAATTGTTTTTTATTTTTGGCCGTGATTTCGATTGAATATTAGGAATTTCACTTTCACTCGCACTTTGTGGAATTTTTTGTATTGCTTGCTCTATAAATACATCATCTACTAAATAAATTTGATTTGAAGTGTTTCCCGTGGTTTAGGCTTTCCCATCCCTTCTGTTACAAACTTCATATGTGCCTTGATAGCTAGTTGACGTTTTTTTGAAAAGTTAGATAAAGACATTCAATCCTCTCATTTAAATCAACTGAGAGACCTTTGGACTCAAACGCCTACCTCCCAGGAAATACTCTTTCTGTCAGCGAAAAAAATTTGTTATATAAGAAGGTTTAACCGTTTCAGGTGAACCACTAAAAGATCACCTGGAAGTAATTGGTCATGCCCGTGCGATTGATATTTTGTGTGATTTAGTTAAACAAAAAATAACCTAAGATTAGTTATTTGAATTACATAAAGCGATCCAAACAGAGGTCGTTTCTGATATTTATAAACCGCAATGCACATCGAAGAGTGAACCCAACAGAACTTATGCCGTTGATAACCGGTAAACAAGTCTTTATTGATTATGCGTCGCCAGCGGATACCCTCGCATTAATTAAGGAATGGTTAGCCAAACTTAAATCCATCAGTAAGCAGTTACTAACGGTTGACGAATCGGTTAAAGCTTATAGTCAATTACATCTAAGTTTTGTACATATTCATCCATTTTGGGATGGTAACAGGCGCTTGGCGAGTCTTTGAGCAATATTCCTTTACTCAAATCAGATTTTCCGCCTTTGATGATCTCTTAAGATAACCGACAAGAATATATTCAGTTATTAGCCTCTCATCAAATAAATTGGGAGTGGTAACTACTCAATCTGGTGTTTGCTTCATCAAAAAAGTGAGCAAGAATTTGAAATTTTTGCTCAAAATCTTATAAAACAACTTTAAAGCTTATTAGCTCAGCAAATAACAAAATGACCCTTTTAATTATTCACCTGTAAGCCATCCATTTGAAACAGCCAGGTCAATTTGATCACAGGCATACTTCCATAATTTTGGGGTCGACTGTTTTAAATAATGATTACGTTTTAATACTTGAGTTTTAGCGACTTTATGTTTTGCCCAACTTCCACCATCGTTATACATGTTTTGAATCAATGGTAATAACCGGTCCATTGCTTTTGCAAATTTTGCGTCAACCGTTAGAGCATCTTCGAATTCAATCCATAAACCTTGCATAAATTTAAACTGTTTTTCTGGCAATAATCCAAAGATACGCTCTGCGGCCTTTAGTTCTTCATTTTTTTGAGAGTCTTGTGCAGCTTGCTCAGTAAAAGCAAACAAATCGCCCGCATCAATTTCAACGACATCATGAATTAAAAGCATATTAGTTACGCGACTTATATTTACATCATCTTCAGCATACTCGTGTAAAATATTCGCCATAAAAGCAATATGCCAACTATGTTCGGCGCTATTTTCATTCCTATTGTTATCAGGCTTTACGAATGTTTGTCGATAAACGGCTTTCAATCGATCAAGCTCTAACACAAATTCCAACTGCTGTTTTAAATCGCTCATGTTGCTCCAACTAATAAATTATGGTCATAAGATTCTGTTAATAATTGTTTTAACAAAAAGGATTATTCAATATAGCAGTGTCATAGGAATAAAGTAAACATCAGCAAAGATGCCCGACTTTAACTAAAATAATTGTTTCTTGCTCAACAAATGGATTGTGTTGACTCATGTGTGGACTGCGAACCCAACTACCTGTCGGGTAGCGACCATGCTCATCAATAAATTCTCCACTAATAACATAGATTTCTTCACCTCCAAAATGAGTATGTGGCTGGAATTTTTCATTGGCTGGCCATTTTACTAACGCGACGGATTCAGAACCATGCTGATGCAGAGGCATCACTTTTAAACCACCAATACCTGAGTTCCAAAGAGTTGTCTTTGTATCAATACGTACTTGTTTAAAATCATTATCTTGAAATTGATGCAATTTAACAAAAAGTGTACAACCCGCTTGGCTAAAGGGTGCATGTTGAAAGCCTTGAGGATTTCTAAGGTAGGTTCCCGCAGGATAATCACCGGTCTCATCTGAAAATACACCATCTAGCACTAATATTTCTTCACCTAGAGGATGTCCATGAGTAGAAAATTTTGCATCAGGTTCATATAAAACAATGCTAGTTGCATGTCCTCGCTCTGCATCTTCCCTTGCTAAAAGTTTTCGCATAACGCCATGCATTGGACTATCTGTCCAAGGCTCAGCAAGAGTATCAACCACAACTTGTTTTGAAAAATCCATATTAATCATGATTAGTTCCTAATTATTGAAATTTATTTTTCTCGTTTTCTTTATATTTTTTTTCGTAAACGATTAGCCATTTGAATAGGTGTCTCATTAAACCAGCGTTTAAAACTACGTCTAAAACTAGAAACATCATTAAACCCTAATAATTCACCAATGCATTCTATGCTCAGCTTTTCATCAATTATATAATTGAGTGTTTGTTGTTTTAACACTTGGTCGCGAATTATTCTAAATTTAGTGTTTTCTCGGTTTAACTTTCTGATAAGTGTTCTCGAACTAGAATGGAGTTTTGTTGCTATTTCATTTAATGACCAGAGACGCCCAGGGTTTTCACTGATAAGTGCTGTAACAGTTTCACTAACAGATTTCTCATCAACTTCAGAATTCAAACCTGTTAAAGACGCTAATTGTTTATTACACTTCTGGATTGCCTCTTGATGTTGCAGCTCATCCGCAACGGGCGAAGGTGTTAAAAGTAATGATTCAGGAAAAACAATTTCTGTAAAAGGTTGTTCAAAAAAAACATTCTCACCAAATGCTTGTATGTAGGAATCGGAATACGAAGGTTTAGAATAATTGAAGCAAATTTTACTGGTAAAGCCTGGGATTTCTGTAAAAAAAGTAATTGCCGAATAAATAGAGCTCACTGTCGTTTCATTCAAAAAATATTTTAAATTACCCAAATTTAAATTCTCTTTAATTCTAATATGGTACGCATTGTTTACTAACATGCCTTCAAAATAAATAAATTGAGCTCGTGTCCCACTATATTTTATTAAAGTTTCTATGCCTTTTTTTAAGTTGTTACTACTAAAAATAGCAATCCCTAACGGACCATGCGAAGATAAATGTAACCTTGCACCAACCGTTAAACCTAATTCTGGTCGTTCTGAAATTAAAATAGCATTTTCAAATAGACGTATTTGATCGAGGTAACTGACACCGCTATCCAATGACATCAATTTTTCAAAAGAGAGATGAGTACCTTCAAAAAATGGCGCACTGGTACTTTCCGATAACCTTAAATGTCGGAATAATATTCTAGCGTATGCCTTTGATAAATAGTTTTTTCCCATTGCGATTTCCTTTTCAAACGCAATACCAAGCATACGCGAGATTTTATTAGGTGTCATAAGTTAATGTCACTAAATGTATCCCTACTGTCATTACATGCTCTACGCTTTGAGCGATTTTACTGGGAGAATAAGTTACACAAACAATATTGTACGGCTGTAGAAATATGGGTGCTAAAATTCGCAATCAAACAATCAATCATTTTCCCAATATCAAGAAATTTAAGAGCCTTTCAAGTCGTCCTAACTTCGCTTGGCCTACAGTTTTGTTGTTAGTCTCGGCTATTTTCCTTTTTGCTATAGGAATCATCACCTATTTACAAAACTCGATAAATTTACCAATCGCGGTCACGCTAAATACAATAGCTAGTTATATGGCATTTACCGTGATGCATGATGCGTCTCATAACTCGCTAAGTCGTAATAAAAAATTCAATGATTGGTGTGGTCGAATAGCGACATGGATGCTGTTACCCGCGCCTTTTTTTCGGATGTTTCGATATGTTCATATGCAGCATCATCGTTTTGTAAATGATGAATCTAAAGATCCCGATCATTATGCATCAAGAGGTTCAAAGTGGTTATTACCTTTCCGTTGGGCGACCCAGGATATCTATTACTTCTTTTGTTATTTAGATCCTAAAGTATTCAAAAAACGACCGGCAAGTGAAAAGCGTGAATTTATCATTGCATCTATTATTGGCGTTGCGTTACTTTCTTTAATTGTCATTCAAGGATGGACAATCAATTTCTTATTACTCTTCGTTTTACCAAGCAGAATCGCCACCCTAATTTTAGTTTTTGGGTTTGATTATTTACCTCATCATCCTCACACGAAAAGTGATGTAAAGAAACCTTATCAAGCGGCGCAAAATCGAATAGGTTTGGAATGGATAATGACACCGTTGTTTTTAGGACAAAATTATCACTTAGTACATCACCTTTATCCGACAGTACCATTTTATCGTTATGTTGCATTGTGGCACTCCAATATTGAGTTTCATAATTCGCAAAAGCCTGCTCAGACCAGTATCTTTAAATTGTCTTAAAAACGATATTATCGACTATTTGTATGAACCTATATTTTTTCAGTTCATGAAATGAAATTCAATGACTCTATTAAAACGAGTAATATAACTCAGTTGGATATTTTCAAGTTAAGCGACATTTAAACTGAAAACTAATAGGAGGTGTTAAGTTATATCCAGTTGAAGTATCATATAATAGTATTATTCTTAGAATAGATTTCAAAATGAATATGATTAAAAACAAAAAAGAACAAATATCTGCATTATTAAAAGGTATCGAAACAGGTGCTCCTAAAGTAGTCGCTGTCGTTAATGAAGCTAAATATATTCAACACAATCCACAAATTCACGCAGGTAGCTAAGGATTAGTCGCGCTATTTAAACGTTTATCTGAAACCTTTCCCCGAGTTAATATTGCTCGAGTTTTCGAAGATGGCGACTATATATTTGCTCACGCTGAATATGACTTTGCCAATAGAAATATCGGCTTTGAAATATTTCGTTTTGAAAATGATTAAGCCGTCGAGCACTGGGATAACATCCAAAGAAGACCAAGGACCTAACCGTTCAGGTCATACAACGGTTAATAGCGTGACGGATCATAAAAAACACAGAAAACAACCGACTTTTGATTCAATCTTTTGTAGAGGTAGTATTAATTAGCGGTCAACTAGATAAAATAGACGATTTCATAAATCAGCAATATACAGAACATAATCCTCGCATTAATAATTTTGTGGAATAGCGTGATATTTTATCTGACTTCTCGACCACGAAATCAACGCCAATCATTTACAATGAAATGTCATCGTATTTCAGCTGAAGGTAGTTTTGTTTTATCTGTTTCTGAAGGATATAATAAAGAAAACCCTTATTCTTTTTTCGATCTTTATCGTTTAGAAGAAGGATAATAGTGGAGCATTGGGATACATCTAAAGCGGTTCCACCTAAAGAAAAATGGAAGAGCAACAATGGTAAATTTTAGTCACGTTCTTAAAGAAATAAACTCATTAAAAAATAACGCTTTGTCTAGCATTCTCATCCTGACCTTATTTCATAGTGCAACTTTACTTGCAAATGAGTCTCTAGCAACTGAACCTCCTTACTTAATGATTTTAGGTGTTTCTCAAGATGCGGGGTATCCTCAGGTGGGATGTTACCAAAAACATTGCATGAAAGGTTGGAAAAAACCAAGTGAACGAAGGAATCCCGTATCATTAGGAGTCATCGATCCTAAGTTTAAAATGAAGTACTTATTTGAAGCAACGCCTAGTTTCCCTCAACAACTATTCAAACTAGATCAACAAACAAAAGATGATAATTTCACACTTGCTGGTATTTTTTTGACCCATGCTCATATTGGTCATTATACAGGTCTGATGTTTTTAGGTCATGAAGCAATGGGCGCAAAAAATACGCCTGTTTACACAATGCCAAAAATGAAAACATTTTTGACAAACAATGGCCCATGGAGTCAATTAGTTGATTTTAAAAATATTACCTTAATGCCATTAAAAAACAAACAAAGCGAAAAATTAGGTTCACTAAAAATAACCCCTTTCATCGTTCCACATCGAGATGAGTTTTCAGAAACCGTTGGTTATAAAATCGAAGGACCAAATAAATCGGCTTTGTTTATTCCTGACATCAATAAATGGTCCATTTGGAAGCAAGATTTAGCTAAGTTGGTAAAGTCTGTTGACTACGCATTTTTAGACTCAACTTTTTTTTCACAAGGCGAATTGCCTGGCAGAGACATGAGCAAAGTACCTCATCCGCTTGTCACTGAGACAATGCATGAGTTAAAA
>JBLIBL010000133.1:0-8096 GCA_047633355.1 Polaribacter sp. | reverse complement strand
GCTAGTTGAAGACAATAGAATCAACCAAATTGTAGCTAAAAAAACACTAGAGCCATTAAATATTTCAATTGATATAGCAGAGAATGGCTTACAGGCAGTAGAAAAAATGAAAAACGACACTTATTCTTTAGTGTTAATGGATATACAAATGCCTGAGTTAGACGGACTACAAGCCACAGAACAAATTAGAATGTTTGATAAAGACACTGTAATTATTGGTATGTCAGCTCATGCTAGTATCCAAGATACTGAAAAAGCGATTAAGTCAGGAATGAATGATTATATGACTAAACCCATTAAGCAAAAAACAGTTTTTTTGATGATATCAGAATATATCTTTTAGTTCCGCAGTTAACTAACACCAAATAAGTCTATGCCTTTAGAAGCAAAATTTAGGAGACAGGGTAATATGTTTCTTAAACGTTCATGATGATGGTAACTAGTCTATTTTTAGATGTGATTTAAGTAGTGTTATCGGTACTCCTCATAAAATCATTAATCAAGCCACCCATTAATTAAGCCACCCACAATAACCTGTTTGTTTTTTCAACAATAAACTACACTTAATTCACCCCTGTTAAGTGTGGTGATAGTTATGCCAAAGCCTCGTTCACAACAAATTAGTTTATCTGATACGCCGTATTATCATATTTGCAGTCAAACCGTTCGAAAAGCCTTTTTATGTGGTATAGATAAAGAAACCGGTGTCAGTTATGAGCACAGGCGTCATTGGATTGAACAGCGCATTTTTACATTATCTCAGGTCTTTGCTATTGATATTTGTGCTCACGCTGTCATGAATAATCACTTACATTTAGTCCTTCATGTTGATAGTGAAAAAGCTAACAACTGGACAACGCTAGAAGTACTGTCCCGTTGGCATAAGTTGTTTAAAGGCACCCTGTTGACTCGTCAATATCAACAGGAGCAATCATTAACTCCATTCGAAATGGCAATGGTTGAAGAAACAGCACAGGTCTATAAACAGCGCTTAATCGATATCAGTTGGTTTATGCGGGCATTAAACGAGCCTATTGCTCGACAAGCCAATAAAGAAGATAAATGCACCGGGCACTTTTGGGAAGGACGCTTTAAATCACAAGCCCTGCTCGATGAAGGGGCATTACTCGCTTGTATGGCTTATGTAGATTTAAATCCAGTGCGTGCGGGCATTGCTCCAACACCTGAGCAATCGAGTTTTACCAGTATTCAACTGCGTATCAAGGCAGCCATTATCGGAGAGCAACCCTCAACGTTATTACCTTTTACGGGCCATGAACAGCAAGCTAAAACCTCAGGTATCCGCTTTAGTTTGAAGGACTATTTAACCCTTGTAGATGAAACAGGTCGCGTAATAAGAGCCGACAAACGAGGCGCTATCGATAACAAAACCGCAAATATACTGTCAAGACTTCACATCAGCGATGAAAGTTGGCTAAAACTCACCACAAACTTTGAAGATATATTCACTGGCGCAGTCGGCACCGCAGAGCATTTGTGTGAATTTACTGAGCACGTGGGGTTAAAGCGAGCACACGGTAAAGCAAATGCCCAAGCTTGTTTGAATAGCGCGTAAACATAACTACATACTAAGTCCGCACTAAAGCCACAAGAAAAAATAAGGCTACCTTGGGGAAGCAAGTAAACTTGCCTGAAATTCACTCCTTTAATCAACATCTATAAAAGTCGATAGGCAAAGCTTACAAAATGAAGTACATGCAGTGTTGCTGACCAATCGATAGCTGTGTTTCAGAGCATTATCACTGCGTAGCATTATCATGGGTGGCATAGTAGTAATTACTGGTGAGGGTCAGTGGTCAAGTCAGTTATCCTTTATAAGCTTGCCAAGAATCATCCACTTTCCAATTAGATATCCACTCAGGAATATCACTACTAGGCATGGGTCGAGCAATGCCATAACCCTGCGCCAACTTACAGCCTAGTTTCAGCAGTTCTACTCCGTGCTCTATTGTTTCGACTCCCTCTGCAATTACTTCGCGCTTGAATGTTATAGCTAAACCAACAACGCCTTCAACAATAGCTAGATCGTCTTCATTTTTTAACATGTCCCGCACGAAGCTCTGGTCGATTTTAATCATGTACGCTGGTAAACGTCTAAGATAAGTGAGTGAAGAATATCCCGTACCAAAGTCATCTAAGGCAAAGCTTACGCCCAGCTCAAGGCAAGCATTCATGGTCGCAGACACCTGACTGATGTTATTTAACGCACTGGTTTCCAGTATTTCCATTTCTAAGTGGTGCGGGTTAACTTCGGGGTGGGCCGCCAATAATGCTGATAGGCGAGTAATAAAGTTATCTTACTGTAATTGATGAGCACTAATGTTGACACTGATAGGCAGGTTAACACCAATGTTTTGCCATTGGTTTATTTGGCTCAAAGCAGTGTCAATAACCCATTCACCCACATCCAGACTAATGGCGTGACCTTCTATCGCCGGCAAGAATTCTAAAGGTGGGACTAAACCACGAACAGGATGCTGCCAGCGAATTAAAGCTTCTACGCCGATCACTTCGCCGGTGTTCATATTGACCTTGGGTTGATAGTGCAGCAAAAACTCTTGTCGAACCAGAGCTGAACGAACATCAGCTATACTTTGTCCCCGAATAATGACAGCATTATTTTGGGCGGTATCAAACAGGTGATAACAGTTCTTTCCTGCGTGCTTAGCGATATACATAGCTTCGTTGGCGTGACGTACGAGTTGATCTGCGTCTGATTCTGCACCGTCTTGTGGGTAAAGGGTGACACCAATACTGGCTGAAACTTGCATTACGTCATCGCACAAGGCTACAGGCTTAGCAGCGGCTTTTAGTAGCCGTTTTAATACAGGTTCACTATCTTTGATTTTCTCCAAATCAACCATGACAACGACAAATTCATCGCCGCCAATACGGGCTAGCGTATCACCATCACGTAAAGCCTCTTGCATGCGTTGTGACACTGTTATGAGTAGTTCATCTCCCACATCATGCCCATAGGTATCATTTACGACTTTGAATCCATCTAAATCCAGATAGGCAATGGCTAATGACTGATTGAAGTATTGGCACTGCACCATGCCTTGGTTTATTCGGTCTGAAAGTAATACACGGTTAGGTAAATCGGTTAGTATGTCGTAATGGGCCATGCGTTTGAGTTTTTCTTCAGCGTTAATAATCTCGGAGATATCTTGAGCTGTACCGATCGACCGCTCTGGATTAGAGGACTCATCGAAATAGGTTAGTGCTTTCGCTTCGATCCACTTAAAACTGACTTCGCATTTGACTCGATAGCGGATATTGTATTTTTTCCCATTTTCAACTGAGGCTTTGAAAGCTTGTTCGACCATCTCACGGTCATCATCGAAGATAAGGTTAGCAAAGATAGAGTAGTTCGGTGCTAAAGCGTTCGGATCGATTCCGTAAATGGCGAATATTTCCTCGGACCAGTATAAAGTATTCGCTTTATGATCAAGCTCCCAAAATCCGACACCAGACAAGCGTTGACTCTCAATGCGCCGCTCCTCAGAAAGTTTCAGAGTTTTTTAGCGGAAATTTTGTGGGCTTTGAACAATGTTCGACTCCTGTAAAGTATTGTTATCCTGCTTCTGATGGTGAGCTGATCAGCAATGGGACCTTTGAATCAGGTGATACCCTGTTTAGGACCTGATTGTAAATAATCGCGCTTTTACGCTGGAGTATAGGTAAATAAAACATCATTTTTCATAAAATTAAAATTCATGATGCCTCATATATTCCATATTGACATCTATTTTATATTCTTAAGGGAGTGAAAGTCGCTATTTTTCATCGATTACTCAACGTTTTCGCCTAATTCAAAATTCAAAACAAGGACCTCCCACTTTTGTGCAAACCCGTTTTGAATATTGCTTTTATTCAAACAGACTTATCTGAGGCGGCGCTTGAGCTAAACGTCCGATGATCGCTCCAAGAAGACATTAATCTTTTCAGATCGTTACGTCAACTAAGCTCAGTCTCTTAGCGGTGGCTTTAGTGAAATAAAGCTATCGGCGTTAATCTTTTTAGGTCTCTCTGTGCCACAAAGTCAACCTAATATTGAAACTAAGAAGCAGTCTATAGAAGACTGCTTAGTGCCAGATCCAGTCATTAGCTTTACTTAAAAGGATTATTACCCTTTTAAGGGGGAATTAATTAGTATCTATTTGGCAATAGAAATTTTTATTATTCTCGTCTGACAATAGTCGATTTGCTAGTGATTTTTCTTCAAGTTTCTGATTGATTTCACTGGAACCCCCCCCTCGAAATAATCTTTAATCCTGCCTGACTCAACCACACTTTATGATTATTAATTTGGACAGAATAAGAAATACTGCTAGTGTTGAAAGAATTAAAAGATGATTTTTTATATGAAAGAATAGGCCGAATAAAATGTATATAAATACTTTTTACATACATTTCGATGCCATGAGTATTTTTAGAATTTTCATCATACTCTTCTTGAAAAGCAATATAAGGCTCTAACCTTTCTTTACTATTCTGTGATGAACACCTTCATTAGTTATTTCTGAAATAACGAATGATGTTCACAGTTATGATTTAAACTGTTCTAATCCTTTTCATTTTTTCATACTATTGCGTATGCGTAGGGTTATTTTTGATAGTCTAGGGCTATTAAAAATTTCTTCGCTAAACTCTTCAAAACAAGTTTTTAAAGATTCTATATTATTGGAACCTTCAAAATCAAGTAACAACCATTGTATTCCACAATTTTTAAGCATGCTAGCTTGTTGCCTAGGGGAAATATAATCGAATAACCAATTATTAAAACTTCTATTGCTTCTTGAAAAGTTATAAACGCAAATACAATACAGCATCACCAGTAAATATCTAATAATAAACATAACTACCTACTATTGCTCTCGATATATATGGGATGATACTGCCTAACTCATCTAAGAAATCAAAAATAAAAGTTATCATGGGTGTCTTGATAACTTCTTTCATGGGTGTCTTGATAACTTCTTTTAAAACTTCTATTGCTTCTTGAAAAGTTATAAACGCAAATACAATACAGCATCACCAGTAAATATCTAAAAATAAACATAACTACCTACTATTGCTCTCGATATATATGGGATGATACTGCCTAACTCACCTGAGAAATCAAAAATAAAAGTTATCATGGGTGTCTTGATAACTTCTTTAACTTTATCATGGGTGTCTTGGTAACTTCTTTTGGTAACTTTGTAATAGCTTTCATGGAAGCTTTGGGCGGTAAGCGTTCAAAAGATTGTCTATTTCTTAAAATGTTACGTTATATTTATTGATAAACATTTCTTCTTTTTTACCTTTTATTGATAAGCGCCCTTCGTTCCAAATTTTTATAAGTTCTTGTCTTTTTGTTGTCGGTATTTTTTTTGAGAAAATAGGCATTTCAACCATTTTATTTTCTAAGCCGGGCTGAACAATCTTAAGCTCATCATTAAAATTCAGTCTATTCATAACGTTCTGAAGAACAAGTATATTATCAGCATATAAGTCGACTCTATTTTCTTTTATCATGTGTAAAATTCGTTCAACCACATCATCATTACCAGAGAGTACTTCAACGAAACTCGCATTATTTAGGTTAGTGATATAATTTTGATAGTCGACACTCAGTGAACTGTAATCCCAGCCTGGCCCCGTTGCGATACGTTTTCCTTTGATAGATTTTACACCATTATAGATCCAAGGATCGTCGTGCCTAACGATAAAGGCTGCTGTGTATGAAAAAGTTGCTTGAGTAGCATATTCAAAACCTTTTTCTGAATTTTTCGAAAATAGGTATTCTGGTAACATATCGCAATCACCATTTGCTACCATATCTAGCCCTCTTGCCAAAGGGACTTCATAATATTCAATTTCATAACCTTTTGATGTGTATATTTCGTGCAATATATCTATAACAAAGCCACGCGCAGAAGATGCTTCTGAGGGAAATATTGTCATCGGAGGCCATTGGTCATAGCAAACATTTAATTTCGCAGCATGACTTACGTTAACTATACTGTTCCCTATGAATAAAGTTGCAAGGAACAATAGCTTGTGAATTTTTTTATTTTTCGACACGGTCGCGGCCTTTATCTTTTGCGCCATAAAGTTTTAAATCAGCGCGTTTAAATAAGTCTTGAATTAAATGGTCTTTTGACTCTGGTGACACAATACCAAGACTCACAGTATAGGTAATTGTTTTACCCTCTATGTCTAAAATAGAACTGCCAATTTCCTTCCTTATTTTATCCGCAATGAGAAAGGCGTCATCAATTCCAGTATCAGAGAGAAATATGGCAAATTCTTCTCCGCCAACTCTCCCTATAAGGTCAGACTTTCTTAAAAATTTTTGAAGTGTAGTAGTGAAATGAATGAGTACTTTATCACCAACATAATGCCCATAAGTATCATTGACTATTTTAAAGTGATCTAAATCCAGCAATAAAAAAGATGCAGGCGACTTTTGGCGATGAGAAAGGTCGAGCAAATGTTGCGCAGCTTCAAAGAAACTCCCCCTATTTAATGTGCCAGTCAAAGAATCCCTGGTGGCTAAAACTTTGAGTTTTTCATTCAATATTTGTAAGTCTTCTGTTCGTTTTACAACAGCATCTTCTAACCAATTTCGCTTGGCTTGTTCGTCTTCTAATAATAGTTCTCGGTCTTTCTCTATAGCAGAAAGCATATTGTTTATATGTTCTTGAAGTTGACTGAGTTCATTATTTTCAATGTTGGAAAGGTTTATACGTTTATTTATGTTTTGGCTCAATTGAACTTCATTTACTTGCGACATTAATTGTTTTAAGGGACTTGCTAAGTAGCGATCGAACGCCCAGATAAACAGCCAAAACAAAATAGATAACTTGATGATTTCCGTAATTGCAATTAATGAAAAGCCAAACAAAACACGATCTAAAATAACTTCTGACGATGAATAAAGGATAACCGTTCCAAGCATTATTTCTTGTTCATTAAGCGTCCAATTTAAGTCTGATGTGATAGCAAAAATGGATAAAGGAGGCGATGTCAACGCGTAGGCTCTTTTAGAGATAATACTTTTGGCATTCTTATCAATAATATCAACACCCTCAATAATTGGCATTTTGACAAGTCCAGCGATGAGTGCATCTAATTGATTATGATTGTATTGCCACAAACTTGTTGAGATAGGTTTGTGGACGGTTTCTTCCAACTGTTTCAATTCAGTTAATATTGAATCCTGCGTTTTAAAATATTCGGCCAAGAACTGCATACTTGTGATAAAACAAGTTACGCTCAAATAAATAGTAAAGATAACCCGCATCATTTTTTTTGATAGATTACTGGGGCGAATAAAACGTGCAAACATTAAACACTACTTATAGGTAAGCTTGAAACTTAGGTTAACATTAAATGACTTATGCGCTCAATGTAAGAATAGTAATCTAAATTGGTTGATTTTATTCTTCATTGTTTAGCTGTTCATCGTACTCAATAGAACAACATATTGAAGGTATAATCAAATAAAATTTATAGTTTCTAACTAGTATTTAACATTAGCTTGGAGCTGATCAGAAGTGTAAATCAACTTAAAATAAAATATCACAATGTCCGTTTTGTTAATTAACTTCTGTTATTGATAAAAATTTATCGTAAAAATCACAAAAACAACTCTAAAATTAAAAGTTTGAGATGTCCATTTTAGTAGCTAAAGTTAATGTCAATCCGATTGAATTTAGTATTAATATTGTGGAAAAAATAAGCGCTATAGATTTATTTTACTAGCAGCTATAAGCTTGAGGCAGACGTTAGGATTAACGAATAACTAATGTCAGCAATGCAACAAGAAGTCATTAACACTGATTTTTTTAATTGCTCATTGTAAGCTGGGCTAACGTTTGGAACACATTACCCATAGTTTTACTGGGGTTCATCGCCTAGAATATTAATGCCATTTATTAAAATAACTGGAAATTGTATTTCCCCCAACAAAGAAGTTACGATTTATTTTCAATATGGAGGAAATTTAACAAAGAATTAAAGTGCTGTAGACTTTCTTTTTGAGCGTTCACTCGATGGTTTTGTAACAGGTTCAGATGCAATAA
>JBLIBL010000132.1:0-8152 GCA_047633355.1 Polaribacter sp. | reverse complement strand
CTTTCGATGTGTCCTCCCTTGAAGCCGACGCGCATTATACATCGCGTTTTAAACCTGTCAACACTTTAAAATGGTTTATTTCAATTTCTTTTCAAAAACCTTTAAAACCTTGCCAACACTCGCTTTCAGTCAACATTCTTCCTCAAGCGAGCCGCGCATTATAGGCATTTTTTTGGACACCGCAAGTCTTTTTTGTAGTTTAATTAAAGTAATTTCAAAAAGTTGATTTTCTGATTGATTTTTAACCTAATGGTTAGCATTTTGAGTCACTATTTATATAATATAGATCACGTTAATGGCTTATTAAAGTGATACATCTGCTTTTATCTATTTACACGATTAAGCCACTAGTTAATAATAGCTTAGTTTTTGTAAAACTAGACTAAATGACTTGCATACGATTTGGATTGAAATTCTTGGATTAATAACTTACTCACTCACATTTACATATGTGTGGCGTTACCGCGCATCTTTAGCAAAAACAACATTACTTATACCTATAGTTATTGTTGATATCATTATTCATGGATTGATCTCCTATACAAATATAGATTCGCCCGATGGACATAACTTTGGGCTGTTTAATATTTTTAATACGACAACCTGGATTTCGATGATTATTGTTCTTTGGAACCTATTAAAATATAATTCAACTACGTTATTGTTCTTATCTCTGCCTATATCGATAGCCAGTATTTTTGGAGTTTTACTTTTTGATGGTACTGCGCCTGTTAGACTTACAGGTAATGGACAGAATATTCTTCATATCCTTCTAGGTATCTCATCAATGGGGATTTTATTATTGGCCGCTATTCAATCCGTGCTAGTTCTTTACATTGATCGCCAACTAAGAGTTTCTCCTGCTAATTTAAGTTCTACGTTTGGTTCATTACAAAGCATTGAAAGATACTTGCTTCAATTGTTAACTAGCGGCTTCATATTAATGACCTTTTCGTTAATGTTAGTGAGTTTATTGCCTTCAGAAGTTACCCAAACTCAAGTATTACATAAAGTGATACTAACTCTTATATCTTGGCTTATTTTGGCTATTTTAATGTTTGGTTATTATTTAAAAGGTTGGCGAGGTGTGTTTGCAGCAAAATGGACGTTAATCGGTGTTTTTTTATTAATGTTAGGCTATTTTGGTAGTAAACTAGTCTTAGAATTTATAATCGGTTAATAAAACTTTTGGAATCAATCACTACTCTTAGCCTTTCGATAATACTTTTCTTTTTAATTCTTTTATCCGGATTTTTTTCGAGTGCTGAAACAAGTATGATGTCTCTTAATCGCTATCGGTTAAAGCATCTAGCGAAAGGTAATCATCGTGGCGCTAAACTAACGCAAAAACTATTATCTAGGCCTGATAGACTTATAGGTCTTATTTTAATTGGCAATAATTTTGTCAATATACTCGCGGCCTCGATTGCAACCGTTGTATGTGTAAGAATATGGGGCGATCTTGGTTACGTCATTTCAACAAGCGCTCTTACAATCATTATTCTAGTTTTCGCAGAAATCACACCAAAAACACTTGCCGCGTTGTATCCTGAAAAAGTGGCTTTTCCAGCTTCTTATTTATTAACACCAATCTATAAGGTACTTTACCCTTTGGTTTGGTTTGTCATTCGTATTACTAATAGTATTTTAACGCTATTGGGAGTCGATATGGATAACACAGGCAAGGAATCAATTAACTCTGAAGAGTTGAAGTTGATTGTGAATGAAGCAGGCGCATTAATACCTAAACGCCATCAAAAGATGCTTGTGAGCATACTAGATCTTGAGAAAGTTACTGTCGAAGACATTATGATCCCACGTTCTGAAGTCACAGGGATTGATATTGAAGAAGATATTAAAGATATATTAGAGCAGCTTAAAAATACTATACACACACGACTACCCATATTTTATGGTGATTTAGATAATGTTGTTGGTTTTTTACATGCTCGTCATGCGATAAAGCTTCTTTCACTCGGTGAAGACGAATTGACTCATGAGAAAATATTAGAATCCATGACCCGTGTTAATTTTATTCCAGAAACGACCCCATTAAATATACAGTTACTCAATTTTCAAAGAAAAAAGAAACGTATTGGTCTTGTCGTTGATGAGTATGGTGATATCCAAGGACTAGTGACCTTAGAAGACATTTTGGAAGAAATCGTCGGTGAATTTACAACTGATAATGCTGCTAGCAATAAAGATATACAAACAAACAAAAATGGCAGTGTTATAATAAATGCGAGCGCGACGATTAGAGAAATTAACCGGGCTTTAGATTGGGAACTGCCTATTGAAGGCCCTAAAACGCTTAACGGAATCATTGTTGAATACTTAGAGTCAATACCTGCTGCGGGTACCTGCGTAAGACTAGCGGGATATCCAATGGAAATATTACAAACAAAAGATAATCGCGTTAAAAGCGTAAAGATATGGCCGGAGCTATATAGAAAATAAGCTAGCAACTATTATATTCACATCAAGCACCCACACCATCGAATCAAGCTCTACATCAATTGCAAATGAAATTCTATCTAATCGCTCACATTAAGAGGACTAAACTGCCTTAATTTACAATTTATTAGGCAAAATTCTTTGGATAGACTAAAATAAATGGTATCTTACATCTCAGCATCAGATGCAGTTGTTCATGGAGGACTAACTTGTGGCAGAAAAAATCATTCAAAAAGACATTGGGAATAACAAGCCGTCGGCTGAAAGCTCGAGCGTAAAAAAGACCAATTTGTCTAAGTTTTCTTATCGTAAAGAAGAGCAGTCTTCTGGTCTCTATGATCGAAGCGGTCGATTCTTTTGTAGAAAAGGCAGTTGGTTTTTCAAAACTAGAGAAGGGATCGATTATGGCCCCTATCAAAGTCGCGTAGAATGCCGTTATGCTTACGAAGAATTTATTGACGTTGTATCAGAAGCAAGCCACTTAAATACTCACACTACAGAGTATAAAGGCTCTAAATCTGATTGGGAATTGCCTAAGGTGTACTTTAGTTAACCGCCCTATTTATTATAAAACATATGATACCAAATTAGTAATTAGTACCAGACAGAAAAAAATATTCTAGTTACTAAGGCATCATAAGTGTAAAAGGGTTCTTCGCCAACTGCTGCTCCATTCACCCTAATATCTCTAAAATCTTCGAATTTAAAATCTATATAATCAAAAGCCAAATTAATACTAAATCGATCGAAAAATGTTGAATTTAATAGTTCGTATTCGTAGCTGACAGATAAACCAACACTATCATTACTAAAAGTACTCATTTCCTTGTCTCTTGCGCGGAAGTTCTGTGCATCAATTCTAGAAAACAAATCACTATAAAAATTGGCTTTAGTCTGTTCATAATGACGTAATTTAACATCAAATATCCAGTGTTCACCATAAGGGTGTATATACCCAAGTTCATAATTTTTTGCTTCAATTCCCCACGTATCCGAAAAAACACGATATTCTGCTTTAATGGCCGCTCTGTATGGTAAGTAATACATTCCTCGGATTGAAAAAGCGTCACTTGTGCGTGTTTCAGGATAAAGTTCACTTTGGAAACTAAACCCTGCACCGTCTCTATAACGAACACTACGATAAGGGTTATTCAAAAACCCTTCATCTGTGATTGTTTCCCATGACAATCCAACAAGGCTATTTTTAGTCACAACTTGGCTCAAACCAACTCGATATTGTTTTCGATTGGCTTCTTCTGCAAAGGATTCATCACCTCTCTTGCCAACAACATCCCAACCCTGTGAATAACCACCGCTTAAAGTGGTTAAATCACCAAAAAAGTCTTGAGTAAAATTAAAGCCTGCCGATTTTGCATCGTAATCATTTTCAGTACTTTGTCCATAATTTACGCTTAAAACCGTTTTATCTCTAAGGTATTCAACGCTCATTGATTGTTCTTTTCGTTCTTCAGTATATGCACTGGCTGTAGTCACAACGTCAATTGATGCACTACTGACATTATCCACATAATAATTGGCGGAGATTGATACAGTGTCCTTAATTGACTTTCTTATTAATATTGAAGGTCCATCAATCACCACACCTCCACCATCAAAACGATGATAAAGAATATCGGAACGATCTTCAGGTAAAACAGCTGATTCAGAAACATTAGGCATCAGGGCCAGTAAAACTAATAGGGCTGTAAAAATAACTTTTTTACATATCATTGCAACAAATTGATTAATTACAACCACAACCACCTCCAGCACTACCTTCAGCGCCTCTTGCACTTTCACGCGATTGCCTAACATGATGCATATAATTATCTGATACTGGATCGCGACCAAAAAAGGTGATCGGATCAGCTAAATTTTGTCGCTCATAGGGTTTTACCCACGGCTCTATAGAGCTACAACCATTTAGTATTGATACAGACGCCAGTAATGTAAAAACAGTCAGCACTTTCGAAATCATATTTTTTAGTTTCAACGCTTTAATCGTTTGTATTTTAAAAATCATCATCTTATTCACTTGATATCTATTCTCTCAGAAGCTTTTTAATTTGGGCAACGTATTCATCTTCATAGCCTGATTTATAGCCTTTATGCAGATGACGCACATTGCCATTTTTGTCTATGATAACGGTGCTAGGCATCGCTGAAACACCATATTGTTCACTTGTAATACCTTTAGGATCATATAAAACGGGGAAACTGACCGGCGTATCCTTCAAATAACCAATCGCTTTTTTTGACTTCGCGTCTAAATTAACACCTAAAACGGTAAAACCAAGCGACTTATATTTATTGTGCATAGCGTCTAGGATTGGCATTTCTTGGCGGCAGGGTCCACACCAAGATGCCCAAAAATTCAGTAACACAACTTGACCTCTAAGCTCGGATAACCTGACATTTTTCCCATCAACACTTTTTAAAGTAAAATCAGGCGCTGAAACACTTTTTGCAGATAGATTAACTGATAAAACTACAAATGTAGTCAGCAAGGTGATTGAAAGTCTTTTAACTAAATTTTTCATTACAGTAAAACCCTTATTTATTGAACACTATCTAATCAAAATTTTATTAACTTAAAGTATCGCTAAAAGAAAATCGTAAAGCTGGTGGATATTTCCAAATCATTAACGGTTTTAGCGATGCCGGTTAACTCAGTATCATAAAAATGATCTTTTAATGTCAAATGCATGGCAAACCAGTCAGTAAAAAGAACTCGATAGCCGCCCCCAATCATAATGGTTGAGTGGGTTTCATCAGCAAACTTTGTAGCGCCTAAACCAACAACAATATACATTGAACTACTAAACGCTAACTCATCTCCGACAAACGCTTCGCCAGGCAACAAGTTAAATCCTAAAGCCACATCATAATTGATATATTCACGCTTTCCATCAGGCAGAAATTGTATATTACCTAATAGATTTTCGAAGCTGGTTTTACCGGCTTCTGTTTTTGCATAACTTGTTTCAATAAAAAAGTCTTCGGTAACATGATAAGCCACTCGGACTCCTACTAACTCGCTCGAACCAAAATCTTCGATACTAATAATTCCGTAATAACCTCCGATTTCCCAATTTTCTGTATCGATGGCTTCTCTCTCGATCTCTCGTCGCTCCACCTTGGGATCAAAAATTCGATCAAAGCCTCCTAGATCTTTTTGCTCATCTTCTTCAGCTAATAATTGAGGAGCCACAGTAAAATGGAGCAACATAAATAACGCTACTCGGATAAAAACTGCTTTTGAGGGTGATTTTAAAAAAATACGCTTATTCCTATTTTCCATTCTTCTATTTCATCGTTGTCATTTCTGCTGGTTAAAATTGTATGGTTTAAATACTCTACTCGCATAAAAAACTGTCGAGATGCGTACATTTTTAAACCAAAGCCTACGAGAATCATCTCGTCAGTTCTATCTTCTGATTGAATTATAGTTGAGAATGGCACGGTCTGGATAATACCCGCTCCCATCTTAAAATAGGGTGAAATACGCCATTCAGGAAATACTTGGTGGGTTAGATTAATTGATGCATAGCGAATATCCGAAACACTACCTAAAGCTTGGCTTACTGAAATTTCAGTGCCTATATTTTCCGTCCAATTCCAACCGCCATAAAGCGACAAAGTGGTCGCACCACCAAAATCACCGGTTAGTACTCCCATTTCCCAACGCTTTTTCTGAAAATCACGCTGTTTACTGTTCGCAATATCAAATCGCTGTTCTTTTGACAAGAGCGTTTTTGCCATTCTATCTTCGTGAACCCAGCCTTTATGCCCTTTTTTAGTTAATACTTTATACCATTGCGTTTTCTTTTTAGTGATATGGATTTCTTGCCCTTTCTCTTCAACATGAAAAACAGGGAACCCTCTACCCGCACCAGAATGAAGCTCAATAAATGCTTCTTCAATGATAACCTTTTGATACTCAGCTAATTCTTCCAGTAACTCCTGCTTTTCTTCGATTTGATCTTCAGGATTTTTTAAGCGCTCTTTAAAAGCTTCAGATAACGGTCTAATTTGCTCTACTTCAAGGCTTTGAGTTTGCTCTTCTGTATTTTCGTTACTCGTGCTAATACCTGCTTCTGACACTGTATCCACATTTATAACTTCATCCGATATTACTTTTTGGTTATTAACCGCATCACTTTCTTCTGCTTGACATAACCCAGACAACATTAGCCCAATGAATAAAAGACTTTTATTCAGGCTAGAAATTATTACCCAATTTTTATTTAACTTTAAGAAATACAATGTTTAAATTTTCCAATATGGTTAATCATTTTTATTTTCAACTGGCTAATTTGCAACCGACTGCCTGTTATTAACTGTTTATAAGTCACTTGGTGCAACATTGATATTCTAATCTAATTTTGAGGCACATCAAACGGATTGTTATAGTATTGAGCGCCTATATCTAACCATTCGGAAATTAATTTTAGCTCAGCACCACTTAATCGACCATCATGTGAAGCCCCGACGGCAAACAAATTCAAAAAATCATTGTTATTATTGGCGCCAGAGGTTCTCATTAATGCATTTAAGGGTACGGTTTGCATAACCAGTATAGGATCACCGTTAGCATCTAGGATTAAATTACCGTCAGCATCCACTTCAAATACCTGATTTCCAGCACCATCAAAAACCGGTATTAATTGGTCAATTAGCGCACCATTGATGAGTTCGACGGCATTATCTCCAAAAAATAGCTCCCGGTAAGAAGTAATATGATCAGGCTCGTCGACCGAAACACTACCTAACAGTTCAAGTTGAGCATCGGGCACTTTTGCAACTCCCATGTCATCAACGACGTTATGACATAAAATACAGGTATTATCAGTAATTAAGTTACCCACATCATCCAGCACTAAACGTGAGACTTCCCAAATAGGTTGGATTTCATCGGCATAATTGATAGAAATTCTGCATAACGCACTCCAATTACTTTGACAACCAGGGTCGGTTGGCGCTTGGGACTGTAACCCTGAATAAGAAAAATCAATATCAGGGTTTATATCGCTTAACGCTGCATCACTCCAATAATCGCTATATTTAATATTCACCGATAAAGGCTGAAAACCATTAATTCGATTATAAACTTCAGCCATAGTTTCACCTTGATTAGCGAATAATACGGGCGAGGTATTTGGAAATGCTATGCCTGTTACTGGAGCGCCTAAATTAATAGAATTTGCTTCGGCATCATATCGACCATGTGGTAGTTCACTTTCGCCAGTATGGCAACCATGGCATTTTTTGACTTCACCCGCTTTTACCGTCATCCAATTTTGATGTCTCTCAGTAATTCTGCGACCATTTGCATCTAATACGCTAATCGCAAAAGCGGTATTGGCTGGCACTTTAAACATAGCCGATCCATCAGGCTCGACTACCGCATAGCCTAAAATGTCTCTCATAAGTTGTCGATTACTCCGCCCAAAAGCCGTGTTAGGCAAATCAATTAAATCTTCACTCGGTAACGAAACCGCTTTAACCACTCGGATAAAGCGAGCAGGTCTCATGCTTGCTGAAGTTTGCACAGGATCTGCTAGAGTTGCAATGCCTGTAGGGCTAGTATCTGTACCATCAAAATCATAAACACTTTCAATATGCAATATACCAACACCTTCGCTTACTAGAGTTTGATCCGCATTTAATGCAATATCGGGAATAACCGTAGCAA
>JBLIBL010000131.1:0-8172 GCA_047633355.1 Polaribacter sp. | reverse complement strand
ATGCTTTTTTTAGGCTTAATTTCTCAAAGATAATATTGTGTATAGATCCATTTGTTAAAAAATCAAGCTGTAATGTTTCATTATTATTAACATCAATATATTTATAGATTCCTTCATAATTGGAAACCTTTCCACTCTCTGCACTATTATAAAAATTAACATTGGAAGTAAATGTATTTCCTGAAACCCTTATGTGTGGCATTTGATAATACCATTGTGCACTTGGGATATAATCTTTAATTAAGGTTATAATATTCCTGCCTTGATTTTGTGTTAAAAATATATTGTTTGTGATATCTAGGAATTGGAGATGGCCTAATAATCGAAAAACATAACCGTTGAAGTCTTTTGGCATTAAGAAAATATTCTCTGAAAAACGGCTAGGACCATTTGAAGAACCGGTCCCATCGCCGCCCACACGGACACCATATTTAATGCTGTTAATAGCAATAACATTACCCACAACGTCATGATTTATAGGTGATAGGGTTTCATATCCATCATAACCAATTAATTCAAGGGCATAAATAGATTGTTGATTGGTCGTGTTTTCTAGCCAATTCCCATAAACCTCTGTACGCTCAGCTCTCGACTTGATTACATTACCTTTATTGTTATGTAGAAAACTTTTTTCGATAGTAAAAATACTCTCAGGAAACCTATCTCTATCTGTCGCCATATAAATGCCGTGCCGCCAGTTTTTCTTTTCTGGTTTTCCACCTGAATGTGTTAACTCGAGTTGAGAAATATGTAATGTACCTGAGTTATAATCCATGCCTAATATACCGTTACCACAGTGACGGATTAGAACTTTTGAAAGCTTTATGTACGCTGACTCATGTCGATAGCAGATACCACCACGCTCCAAAATAATATTATCGATATGCCAAAAATGAGAATCTCTTAGAGCTAATGTCCAGTTGAAGCGCTCTGTTCCACCTCTTAACGTCGGTCGTTTTCCATTTTTACTGATGCCTTTTAATGTTATGGGCAAAGCTCTTGTTCCTGATATACCGCGTATGTCTATCGGGTCATATATTGCATCACCCATTAAGTGAATTTCATCACCTGGTGCTAGCAGGTTTGTAATGTCTTTAAGTTGTTTCGCAGGTTCATTGGGCCCCACATTCCATATTTTTTTTTCTCTATAGACTCCATGAGTTTGGATGGTCCATTCAATACGTCCTGTTTGTATATTATGATTATTTTTTCCATCACCTAAAATATATATGGAGTATATTTTATTATCACCGAACCGATTTCTTGCTGTTTTGCGCAAGCGTACAGTATTTCCTGAGAAAATGATTGCGGGCATAGGGATGTAATCTCCGCCATTAATGGATATTTCAATATTGGATTCATTGTTTAGGGTGATAAAAGGACTGATCCCGGTGAATAGCAGGCAATTTGATTGCACTAAGCTACTTGGCTGCTGTGCAAGTGAAGTTGCAAAAGCAGCACGTTTACGTTTTTCCCATTTGTATCCGATATCAACAGTTCTACAGATTTCATCTGAGGGAGAAAACGAACTCGTCATATCGTTAGAAGCAGATTGATAAGACAGAAACATTAACATTAAAATCACTTGTTTAAACAATGTTTTTTGTCCTAAGTGGCATGTCAATTACGGCTATGATTTGTTGTTCTAAACAAATTTTAAATATACTGCCGATCAGGATAAGCATTTTATACCCCAAGACAAATAGGCTTTGATTGGCTTTGGCGTTGTAGGAACTATTTTTTTCAAAATATACAGAACAGACTGATCAAAACCTTTAAAAATAAATAACAGGTTGATGTAAGATAATGCAAAAAAAATGGAGCCAATAACGGCTGAAAGAATTCCATTGAGGTATTGATTAATGATTATTGCTGGGATCGCAGATAGGGCCGCGGCAGAAACCAATCTTGAGGCGATCATAAAAGAGATCATTTGATAGCCAACCCCCGCAGCGAGTTTTTTATAGCTAAAAAACATTATGACCACCAATAATCCAAAAATTGCAACAGAGCCATCTAATCCCCATTGTGGAACAATGAAAAAGCTAATAGCGCAAGCAAAAATGAATAGAGCAACATGAACCTTCGCCATGCTTACTTGTTTGTCATTACTGATCAAGGTTAAATTTGCGCCTTGATTCAAGGTTATAATAGTTTTGAAAATCATCATCATTTGGAGAGGAAAAACGGCAGGTAAGTAGCGTGAACCAAATAACAGTTCAATAATTACATCGGCATATAGCACTACAGGAACAACGACAAGTAATGATAAAGTAAGTAAATATCGTTCAGCTTGAGCCACTTGTGATTTTACATTGCCGTCTTGCACTGCCTCAGTGATCTTGGGTAGTAAAATCTCTTGATATATTCCTGGTACTAAAGTAATCGCTGCTGTAGAAAGTAAGAAAGCAATATTAAAAAAACCTGCCTCAGACAGAAAGTTATTTTCTTCTAACACAAACACTTGGCTTTGTCTGAAAATTAAGGCACCAAGTAATACGATAATAGTTGCCGATATTACTTGAAACATAATGCGCTGCTTGTGTTCTGCAACATGCTCATTGTTGTATTTCTGTAAGGGTAATTGCTTATTGAAAAATCGAGTACTCATCCCATAAACAATACAAGCAGAACAATAAACTATAATAAAACTTTCAACTTTTGGAGAAATAAAAGCACATAATAATACGGCAACAATGTTGAAAGGGTTAGCTATTAAACTTGTTTTTGCAATGATATCAAAGCGCTTTATCCCTTTAAATATTGATACTCTAAACATATAATCGGCTTTGATTGAGACACTAAAAAATAACAATATTAGTAACCATTTTTCAATATTACTATCAGCCAAATCAAAAAATAGAATAGTAAAGACAATCAGGGCAACGATCAGTAACCTGCTATATTGAATTCGCCAGAAATAAGCAATTACAGCAGGTAATGCGTCACTATTTTTATGCTTAAATTCAGCTATAAATTTAGTGACATTTAATGATACTCCAGCATTAATAGCTAGAGTCATTAAACCGGCTAACCAAATAATACTCGAGTAAATACCATAGTCTTCGGTCGATAAGTGTCGAGCAATTGTCATCGATACAATTAAGCCTAGGAAGTATTCACTGTATAAATTAATGGCAGCCATTGCTGCTTGTAAAGATGTTTTCATTGTGAATTATTAATCTTCTGGTTATGTGCTAATAATGTGAACGATAGGTCATTGCACACTGCTGCATCGAGAAACTGGCTAGATAAGTATCAATACAACGTTGGCTGAACTCTTTTAAAAGGGATTGGTCTTCTAAAAATAAATTTATTTGTCCAGCTAGGCCTGCTGCATCTGCGTAAGAATATAATAACCCATTGTGTCGATGTTTCACTAGTTCGGGATTACCTCCGACATTAGAGGCTATGGTTGGTGTACCACTGGCAAGTGCTTCTAATATTGCCAATGACAGCCCTTCTGTTTCAGACGTAACAATCAGAATATCAGTTTGCTGGTAAATAATATCTCGGTCGGTCACAAAACCGTGAAATTCCACCGAAACATTTGGTATCAGATCAGTCGCAAGTTTCTGGTTATGAGCCATTAACTCTCCTGTGCCGAAGAAAGATAAAGATAGCTGTTGCTGCATATCAGGTGAAAGTTTTGCAACGGCTTCTATAAGGTAATGCTGTGCTTTTAATGGGACGAAGCGACCAACATGGCTCAATCTGAGCTTTGTACTCGCGCTTTTAATCGGAGATATTGGTAATACACCATTAAGTATCGTTACTGATTTTTTAGCAAATTGTGGATAAATAGATAAGTAGTTTTTTTGCGCTTTTTCTGCGACGAAAATCATCTTGTCTAGCTTTAATCTGGCAAGAAAGTAAATACATTTCCATTTTAAGCTTTGATGCACACGTTCATTATGGCGTGTATAAACAACTCGAATGTGGGTAAACAAAGAGGCTAACAATATTCGTAATAAAGAATGGCTACTGTGAACATGTACTAGATCATAATTTTTTAAAATTTTTCTTATTTCTAAAATTTTTGTAGCAAAATGAAGGCGGAACTCTTCCTTGGCGATCTCTGTTTCAAGAGGCTCACCTTGCAAGCCCATACTCAAAATACCGACAGATAATTTTTGATTAGCCAGCTGTTCTGATGCGAGATCAATGACAAATCTTTCTGCCCCACCGACATTGAGACTACTGACTACATGTAATACTCGCATTAATGTTCCTTTTAATTTTATATCTTGTGGATTCTATCATTTTATTTTGTTTTATAAATCTTAAATGAATATTTTACGTTGAGAGATTATCTATAAAACGCTTTACCTTAGATAATGGAGAAAGCAATTTTTGTTTTATTTTATACTTTAAAGCCTCTAATGAGCGGGGGGGGTGTATAGCCTCATTTTTATTACAGTAATTATAATGTAGCATCCAAGGTAAACAGCGCCATGTTATCAACTGTGCTTCACGTATTGAAATACTGCTTTGCCAAGCATTAATTCTAGTTTTATCAACTTGTTTACCCACTAAGCTATGTTGTTTTTTAGTGTAGTGCGGTAGTGATATTCCACCACCATTTTTCATACACTCTTCGTTCGTAATTCCAATAAAATCACATAATTCAATCAGTTTAGTTTCTTGATCAAGAATGTAATCTTCGTAACGAAGTTCGTAACTACAATGAGACTTGCGTGCTTTAGCGGTAAAGCTATACGTTGTTGCGATATTCCAATTGTTGGCAAAAGCTATTGGGTCATGAGAATTCCAACGTAATAAATTATGCATTGAGGCATAAACAGCTCTTGGGTCTCTAATTATATGGATAAATTTTGCTTGTGGAAAAATTTCTTTATATAAGTCTACTCGCTCTCGATTATGTGGGGTATGCTCGATCCAAGTTTTTGGCTGATTTTCATTGAGCTGAAAGTGGTGTCGAAGTAAGTTATAAACACGCTCAGCTGGCTCTGCCTTAACTAAGAAAGGCTGCGAGAAAGTAGGTAAGTCAATGGCTATCCCTGAAGCTCGAAAGTGAAACGTTGCTGTCATTCTATGATAAAGCGTCGTAATCTCATCCATTGTGGAAGCAGTCGAAGTAATCAACATTTGAATGAATGGCATTTCTGGCAGTGCTATTGCGTCACTATTTGCCGCTAATTGTGAAGCTAGCATTGTTGTGCCACTGCGATATGAACCCAAAATAAATACGGGTGTTATTAAGGTGTTTGTATCACTCATAATAGGATCTCTATTTTTTACTCGGGTGAAATTTTGTCTTTATGCTTCTAAGAAATAGCTCAATATAAGATTGAAACGATTTTCTGGCAATAATTATTGTGTCAAGTTGGTCTGAATCAGTCGACAGGCTTTTCTTATACAGTGTACTTCCCGCGAGAAAGTTATATTTGTTATACTTGGCCGTTATACAAGATAAAACAGTGAGGTAATGTGAAATTAAACCAGGACGACAATAATTACTTTGTTTATAACTAAAGCCTGATTGATAAAATAATACTTCATTATTAAAAATGAAGTTATAAAGATAGCCGATATCTTCCGTGTCGGTATATATCCTGACGAGTTGAATTTCACCCGCTTCAAATCGAGTTTCAATGAGGCTCTGATGAAACTCTTTAAAGAATGGCTTAGCGAAAGCACCTTCTTTCCCTCGTTTTATCCATTCCTGTTGGTGAAGGCTCTCTAACTTATTAAACATTAATTTTGCTTCGTCAGCGGTTTTAGCAAATTGAATTCTAGCGCCCCCTTGAGTTTCATATTCCTTTAAAGAACGTTTAATTTGTGATCTTTTATTTTTACTTAAATGAGCTAGGTAATTTTCTGGTTGCTCGAACTGAGTTAAATTGATCCAATATGAAGGTTGAGATATTGTTCTCACAAGCATAGCTGATCTATTAAAGGCACTAAAGTTTGTCGAAATTGGTAATCTAAATTCTTTAATATCTGCTAGATGGTTTATTGCTAAGGCTAATTGCTGGTCACGGATATTTTTATTGCAAAGAATAGAGTTGTATTCAACGACTAAGTCATCATATTTTTCATGACCTGTATTATTCAAATAACCACGTTTTTTGTTAAAAATCTTATGTTCAACACCTTTTTTCACACCAAGAAAAAAACAACAGACCGGCTGATTATCAATATAGTTAATGATCAATTCAAGTTGAGTTGTGTCAGGTAGGCAGTTGAGCCACGTAGAAATCCAGCCCCATGAATTAAAAAAGCTAACTTCTGCTTCCTGTTCAAGAAGTGTCCACACTTTCTTTACTGTTATGGCATTCGTAAATGGATTGAGTCTTACTAATTTAAATGACATGACGATCAATATTATTAGTTGTCGTTCGTTGACTTTTGTCTAAACAATCGTTGTTATTCTTTTGCGCTAAATGCCAGTTAATCAGTAGCCAATAGCTTTCATAATTATGCTCAACAGCTAGCTTTCCTATTTGTTCTTTGCTAAAAAGAAATTGCCCGGTAACTGCTTCTTTGACCAGTGCTTGAAGAGGATTATTGAGCCATGAAATAAAAGGGACAGGAAAACCATGCTTTTTTTGATAAATTAGTTCACGAGGAAAGTATTCACAGGCGAGTTCTCTAAGTACAGGTTTTACGTAGTCACTGCCATAGAAATCATCATTAGATAATGTTGATGATACTTCCATGACTTCAGCATCAAAAAAAGGCGAGATAAAATGCTTATCATATAGCCCTGCAATTAATTCAGCTTCTTTAAAATGTATGGGCATATCACAATCAATGAACAAATTTTGTGCTTGATAACGAATATCAGATAAAGAGCCATCTTTGATTGAAGACCAACTATCTACGGTATAACAATTATTATCTTGAAGCTTATCAATAATCTCTTGTTCTGTGGAGGTATAATGTATTCTGAATAAGTTTAAAAATAAGCTTTGTAAGGATGTACTTTGTAAATTCTTAAGTACTTTTACACGCCCAGGAAGAAATTTTTCACCTAGAGAAAGTAAGCTTTTAGGGATATATGAGCTTTGTTTTTTCCAGCGCAGATGTGTTTCAAGTCGCTTAATACCGTTAGAACCAAAAAGCGTATCTGCCGCTTCACCATAAATAACGGCTTGGAAATCTTGTGGAATTTCTCTCATCATCGCTGTCATCGCTAAAGAACTATAGTGCCTAAGGGGTTCTCTATTAAGTTTGATAAGTTTTTGTAAATCATTAAGTAAATTTTCAGTGGAAATTTCAACAAGATAATGTTTCATTCCTAATATTTTAGCAAATTCTTTGGCTGTAGCTAATTCAGGATTTTCTTCATCTTTAAAAACTGGTGTAATTAAACAGCATTTTTCAAATATGTCCTTGCTAAGGGCGGCTAATAATGAAGAATCTACGCCACCACTTAAAAAAATGGCGACTTTTTTGTAGTGTTTACTCGCGACTTTCAAATTGTTTTGTAATGCTATTTTAGTATTTTTCACTTTCTCTTTTAGCGGAACAGCAGAATACTTTGGTTTGGGTAGGGTCCAATATTGCTGCTGTTGCTGAATTTCTTCACCTGTAATTTTAACTGTATGCTTAGGCTTTAATTTTGATATTGCCAAAAGTAAGGTGTTTGAGCTGGTTGTAAAGCGATAGAGGAGTATTTCAAATTTTGCTAAAGGATCTATTACTAGATCATAAACGGGCATTAATTGTGCTCTAGAACTAATCAGTAACTTATTACCTTGTTGTTGCCAGTAGATAGTTTTGGCACCGAAAACATCGTTAAAAAAAGTCATGCCACCACTTGTTATTAATACACCACAAAAATGTCCCTTCTCATGAATAAGTTCATGAAAATTCTCCAAAGTAATCGTTTCTTTAAGTTCATTCAAGGTTGAAGGAAAGAAGTAACCATCAACTAATAATACCATGCCAGCTAAATGGACGATTTGGCAATTTTTATGTGAAATACGATAACTATAATCACCTATGGTAAAGATATTAGTTGTAGTGCCGCCTCTGCTTTCATTTGCATCCCTAAGAGTTCTTGAGATTAAAAATCCATTCATGATAATGCTGCTTATTATTAAGTTATTTTTCTTTTGAGAGAGGTAATCATTGCTTTAAATTGTTTAGTGAACATATAAAATGCAGGTTTAGGATCACACCAAGCAAAATAGATAAAAGTAT
>JBLIBL010000130.1:0-8233 GCA_047633355.1 Polaribacter sp. | reverse complement strand
AAAGCCAGCATCAATAGCTCTAAGTATAAAATCATAATCTTCTGCACCAGCAAGATCTCGATAACCATTTAGCTTTCTATATATTTCAGGATAAGTAATCCATATATGAGATATAGGAGAACCATATCTTGAAATACGCTTTATATTATGAAAGCTTCCAGCGAATTTTGTTTGCCCTATTACCCTGCCCTTTGCATCAATGCCGGTCATACTGCTGCCAACAATTTTTAAACTTTTATTGTTATTTATATGTTCCACAAGGTTTTCAACACGCTCTGAACCTATAATGTCATCAGCATCCATCCTTAAAATAAAGACACCCGCGCAAAATTTCAGACCTTTATTTAAGGTTTTAACAATGTTTAGATTCACCTCATTTTTATAGACTTTAATTCTGTTATCACTTTTTGCTAACCTTTTTATGATATTGAGCGTTTTATCTGTTGACCCGTCATCAATTACTACTAATTCCCAATTCTGATATGTTTGACATTGAATGGAAGTAATAGCCTCATTTATATACTGTTCAACATTATATGCAGGCATCAAAATAGATACTAAATTACTCAATGTTTTATTTTCCATAAATATACTTCTTTGGAGGGAGTTAACTTCAATAGTTTAAATCCCATTATTTTTTCGATTAATGAGTAAAAACTCAGAATATTAACTTCTACAACAATCTTCTTTGATAAATAGGCTATTAAACAAACTATATAAAATTAATTTCACTAATTTACAGCTTGCCTTATTGTAAAAGGTATTTATTGATATACTTTAAATATTTAAAAGCTTTTGATAAACGTCAATTGTTTGTTCGGCTACAACTTTAAAAGAATTCTTATTCTTTACAAATTCTCTACCTATTGAATTGCTACCTATAAATAAGTCAATGTCAAATTCGAGACTAGCGTCTACATTAACCCCTGTAACACCATGTTCAATTAACTCATCAGCTAAACCATCCATTGATGTAATAATAGGAAATACACTAAAAGACATCGCCTCTAATACAACATTTGGCATTCCTTCTTGTTTAGATAAATGTATAAGAAAGTGTGCATTTTTAAAATAAGTGAAAACGTCAGGTTGAGATAATTCACCTAAAAAAACAACATTTTCATTTGCAATCGACAAACAACTCTTATAATAATTTGGGTCAAATCCATCCAATGTATCACTATTTGGCCCTATGATATAAAGCTTATATCCATGTTTATGCAGTTGTTTATTAAAAAAATCAATTCCTTCATATACTGACTTTCTCGGTATTATTGCGGAAACTATGATAGCAATTTTATCTTTGTTTGCTATATGTTCCTTTATTGCTACTCCATTAGGAATAGTAACCAATTTAGATGGTTTTAATATTTGAGCGTTATTGAAGTACATTTGTTTTGTAAGCGTATTATTAAGATCAATAAACCTAATTAGTTTTTTCTTTACAAAACCCATTGTTCCTTTGCTTAAAGTTACAAAATCATCACTACCGAATAACGTTGACTTCCAATAAACTTTCACTCTAAATAGTTTACATACAAACAATAAAGCAAAGTCAGCACCGTGAAAATGAACAACATCTGGCTTGTAACGACACAATATATTCGTAAAAGCAAAGCATCTAGCTAAAAGGCTAGGACTCGAACTGTGGATAAAAAACTGACTATCTTGATCAATTTTTTTTCCTATTGAAAATGTAAAAAAACGTTGTTCTATTTCGACAGAACTTTCATTTATATTAGATGCAATATTTGATGCTTGTTTAGATGCACCACTAAAACCATAATAATTATGAACAAAATGTAATATTTTCATTAATATAACTCAACACAGATTTAGTGAACTCAACTTCCAAATTGCTTTTGCAATATTTTTTATGCCAATCCCCATTTTCGTGTCTTATGAAATAAAATGTTGAATCTGATAATGTAACAGGGCCAATATGAGTGAACTGAAATTCGATCAGTTGAACTTGTTCGTTATTAATACAAAAATCTAATGAATATATATGAGAGCTATATTTCCCCTTAAATTCGTGAGCTTTTTCTAGGACTAGGTTAATTTCATCGTCAAATTCACGCGAATGGAAACCACTACCGCTAGCTCGGAAATCATCTTCGGCAACGAATCGCTTAAGTGCGTAGTATTTATCCCCAAATATAATGATCTTATAGTCATAAGTAAGATCAGGAACAAACTCTTGCAGAATAAACCTTTTTTTACCAAATCCAATATAACGTTCCCATTGCTCGTTATATCGTTTTTTAAAAATATATTTTTTTATGCTTTTTTTTACATCATGAAAGGAGTAATCAAGAACATCTATTAATTTCCTTCTAAGTTCTGACTTGTTTTTAACAATCGCAACACCTGTAGATGAGGCTCCATTCGCGGGTTTGAATACATATGGATATTTTACCAACTCATCTCTTACCTCAGAAATATCAGCAAAATAGTCACAAGGAATCAGTCCTAAATCATATTTTCTATCCATAAGACATTGGAACCCCTTGTTATCATGGGCTTTCAATGAATCAAAACGTGGTATTAAAAGGTTATCGTCTTTTAGCAAAAACATAATATCTTCAATGTAGTTTTTATGTTCAACTCTTTGAGAGCTGGTAAAAATGATAACATAACCTTTGGTCTCATTAAAATTACCTTTTAGATAATCATAGTCAACCACGCGGACTTGAAAACCAGCATCAGCGATGCCTGATGTTACTATTTTCAAATCTAGGCTACTCCAAGGCATTTCACCTTGTGCAAAAAAACCGTCAGGCGTTGTGACTAATAATACTTTTTGCATCTTTTTTTCCTAATGCTATAGCGTAAAAAATAATAAACAAATTGAAAACTAACCCAGTAAATGAGTATAAATATATAAATTCGATGAAGCTAACATGATAAATATATGAATAAACAGTAACTATTACTCTTACAATTAAAAGCGTTACATCATAGATAAATAATTGTCTAAAATAAGCGTGAACAGTTAAATAGGATGTTGCTATTATATTTGAAAAAGCACACATAACCCAAAACGATAAAGCGCTTGCCGTATCGCCAGCCGCTCTCCATTCCTCTCCAGCGTATAAAACGAAGAATTCTTCCGCAAATAAATTAATAAGTAGTATCCCAAAGCAACCAATGATAAGTAAACTCATAGAACCTTTCTGTAATAGTCTACCTACCTTTTTTTTATCAGCACGATTATTGTTTAATTCACCTAAAATAAACGGTCTAATAGCGTTTGAAAAAAATGTAATTGGAAGGAATGTTAAACGTTGCGCCAAACTGTATATACCCATCACTGTTAAACCAAAACCATAAGGTATAAAAAGCGAAGGTAATTGTGAAGAAAATGAATTAGAAAGAGATTGACCTGTACTCAATATAGAGTCTTTAAAATCATAAAAATCTACCTTAAGATCTATCATTCTGTCATTAGATTTTAATGTAAAAACCCACGATAGGACCAATAGGTGAGATATTTGCCCTAAAAACAATCCTATAATTAATGCAAAACCTCCTAAATATGTATTCAGAAAATATTGTGATAATATCATTATAAGAGATCTAGTAATTAATCCATAACCTAATGTTGTATACAAGCCATAGACACTTAGAAGCGAACTATATAATTGTGTAATAGAGAATGCTAGCACTAAAAATGGTGTAATTAGAAAATATCGATGTAATAAACCAAAGAAGTAACACAGAACAAAAATAAATAATAAAATTGTAAAAATAATTAACGACGATACTAGACCATTATTGAAACAACGCGACCACTCATATTTAGTATTATATTTATATATTAACTGATCATATCTCAGAGAACCCACAACACCTAGAACCATAAGAAAAGCATTAACTATTGCTAGATATCCAAATTCATTTGGTGAATACATTCTAGTTAGTAAAGGCATAGCTAAAATAACAATTATTTGAGATAAAGCACTACCACTTACTAGTTTTATGAATATACTTTTTTTATTTGTCATATAAATTATTCTAACATTTCTAATGGAACTTTAAAAAGCAGAGCTGTGATGAAATATTTATTTTCAACACTAATTAAAGATATGTGTTTATAAATTCAATAGTAAATTATAGTTAAATGCCTCAATTGAGATCATTAATACCACTATAGAATTATTTTAACAGCTAGCTGAAGTTATCCTAAGAAATTCCATAAACTATATGTCTAAGGACAAAGTTAGGTTTACTGCCGATAGGCTTAATTATTTAACTTTTTCTGATTTTGTTATTTTACGAATAACGAGTACATAACAAGCAAAGATAAATATAAAACCTGTTAGCATAATCACATCTTGTATAGCAAAATATTCACCCACCAAACCAATGATTGACATTGCTACTGCAAATGTAGAAATAATAACCAAGGTTTGTCGTGAGCTATAACCAACTCGTTGAAGTATATGATGAAGGTGGTCTCTGTCTGGCTTGAAAGGTGATTTACCATTTTTATAACGACGTACTACTATTGCTAACATATCCATTAATGGTACGGCACAAATCCACAGCGCGGTTACAGGGCGAAATGAAGCGTTTTCATTTTGAGTACCCATAGTAAGCAACCAAATAACACTTAAACCAATAAACATGCTTCCTGCGTCACCCATAAAAATTTTCTTTGATTTATTGACTAAACCCAAATTGAAAATTAAATAGGGAATTGTTGCCGTAGCGAGTATTAACGGGTAACTCACATAATCGTTTTGTCCACTCATGATGAATAGAATAGCGATAGCCGTAAAAGTATTAATGCTTAAACTACCGATCAACCCATCAATACCGTCAACCATATTAAAAGCATTAATAACAACAATAATACCGACATAGGTAAATATAATGCCTACAGGGCCCAGTGTTACATCACCTAAACCAAACAAGTTACCTAAGTTTGATATATATCCACCAACGCCATATATCATTAAACTAGCGACAATAAGTTGCCCTATAATTCTAATGCGTACTTTTAAGTCAAATTTGTCGTCTACTGCGCCAATAAATACCATCATTGCTGATGCTATTAAATACATACGAAGTTCTAAGGTATTCGGTAGCCATAAAAGGCTAGCCAAGAGTACCGCCATAAAGATTGAAATTCCGCCAATTAGCGGAATATGTCCAGCATGTAATTTACGTTCGCTGGGCTTGTCAACTAAGCCAACTTCTATTGCAACAGGCTTAAAGAACTTGATTGCTATAAAAGCAAAACAAAAAGCGGTAAGTGCAGAGATAAATACTTCCATCATAATTTCATATTAGCTTTCGCTAAATTTCCTACCTTAAGATTAGTCGACTGATTGTTCTTAGTAAAGTACCTGATTAATACGATAAGTACCGACAATATACCACCCAGCATAGTACCCAGCACTACAATTAATGCACGCTTAGGTTTAGCTTTTTCATCAGGTGCATTAGCTGGATCTATCGTTATAAATACATATTCTTGACTCACTTCAGCTAGCATAACTGTTTTTGTTTGCTCTTCAATCAGTTGATAAAATACAGTTTGCATATCCGCTAGTTGTATTTGTTCTAATTTATGCGTTAAAAACTTAATACTGTTATTAGCAACACGCTTGTCTTTCTCGCGCATGTTCGCGTTTATATCTTCTACCAACCAATGTAGCCATTGTGTTGCGATTTCTGGGGAATAGTGCTCGATTTCAAGGGTAACCATGCCTGTTTCTTTGTCTTGTGACACTGTCATAAGTTTAGAGAATTTTTTGAAGCTTTCCCATGGAGATGGTTCAGGTTTTTTCGGTTCTTTTACTTCACGTATCCATTTTTTACTTTGGCTATTGTAAAGGTTTTCATCGATTATTAAGGTATTGGTGGTTAAATCCCAATTTTTAGTTGCCATCAGGGGGACTAACAATTCATGTTTGGTAATAAATTTTTCTATAAAAGAGCGAGACTTTATTACCGCGAGTGCTAGACCTGTTTTGTCGGTACTGCCTCCGCCTAAATTTATACCTGCAAGGCTCGCTAAGCCTCCAAATTGCCCTGCCATTTTAGCTAAGCCACTGGCACCACCTTGTTCACTGGCAGGAGCTAATAAGGTAGAAGCTTTATAAATATTCGGTTGATTAATCGCATAAATAACTGACGATACAGCAAAGAAAAGACTTATAGCAACAATCAAAAATTTACCCTGCCATATTGCACACCAGAGTTCAGCTAAATCAATCTCATCGTCTTGTATTTCCCTAGGGGGATGATAAGTATGTTGCGTTGATGGTAAAGAGATAAACTAATTCCTTTTTCTTTAGTGATATCCATCACTTAATCTTAATTATAATTAGCAAAGCTATGCAAGGGCAGCATTATACCAATAACACTGATTAAATCTATTAAATTTCAATCTAATTTATAACAATAACATTAACATTAAATTAATATCATAAAAAATCATCTCATAGGTTAACTTTCGCAATAAAACATTGGCTACAAGGCAATAAATTTTAAACACAAGTTATTATAAGCTACTAATGGCGGCTACTGCGATGGCAGAGTTATAAACAATTTGCGTAACTGCTGTCCATAAACCTATACTGTCTCGGTATTGTAAATCTAACGGTACTACAATCGGGTCACCCGCTGACAATTTATTTTCATTTGCTGAAAACCAATTATTCTTATTGGCCAATAACACAGCGCCATTGGCTTTAATAATATAAATTCTATCTGAATCAGCGCGCGTTTTTAGACCCCTGAATGGTTTATATAGTCATATACATCATAATTTTTCTGAAAAAGGTGTGATGTTGCATACTGCACTTCGCCCAAAACAACTACAGAGTCTCTTAATTTTGGTACGTATAACGCATCGCCGTTCGCTAAACGTACCGCACTGTTTTACATTTTCTCGAGTATTTCAGGTAAATTTATTACCAAGCGGCCTATAGCCTTGGTTTTATTTAATTATTCGGCTAATTTGTTTGAGTCACTAACCGATAAATCATTACCACCTCCATCAGCATTTAGGTTAGTTTGTAGCGTTTCTGTTTTTAACATTTCAGCGAGGCGGTCAATTTCAATTTTTTCTTTTTCACGTAAAGCTTCTCTTGTGAAAATTGCGGCATTGCTGTCTGCTTCGTTTGTTAAACCGCCGGCTCGCTCTATAACATCGAGTAACGTTTCCTCTTTTTGTAATACGTAGGTACCTGGAGAAATAAATTCACCACGTAACTCAGGTATACGTTTAATTTGTAAGCTGTCTAGTGGATTAAGTGGAAAGGCCTTACCCGGTAAATTAACATTTTGGTGGCTAATCGCTGCTTGTTTTGCACCATTGTGCTTAAAGCGGGTTAATTCTACGTCAACCATATAACTTGACTCGTTAAGACCACCCGCAAGCATAATCAGCTTGTTCGTGGTCATATTAACCAAAAATGGGTATTGCCCAGGAAATTGTACATCGCCAGTGATATTAACGATGGCTTGAGGTATGTCTTTAGTCGCTTGGTTAATAAGTTCTTTATTGAGTTCTTCAAGTAAACTTTGACGAGGCATGTTTTTATTATTGTCTGATTACATCTTAATTAGCCAATACGATAGCAAGTTCATCGTAACAACCTTAGTAATAATAGCCATCTACTTACTGTAATATATAAGCATAGATTTGAGTATTCGTATTACAAGATCCTTTTGTTAGCATAAAATTACATTGTTTGTTCTAGTGTAGCTTTAGTACTTTATCAGTTATTTATGGTGAGTTTATTTCAGTATCTCGTTTTCGTGCTTACCACTTACCGTTATGCTGAATTCATTTCAATATCTGGGGTTTGTTGGGTAAGTACAGATCCTGAAACAAGTTCAGGATGACGGTGTTGTGTTCAGGATGATGGTGATTTTAAAGGTTACGGTGGTTGTTAAGAGTAACGGGATTGTTCCGGGTTACTGTGCTCGCTTTACACGTTTGTCGTCATGCTGAATTCATTTCAGTATCTGGGCTTTGTTGAGTAAGTACAGATCCTGAAACAAGTTCAGGATGACAGTGGTGGTTTCAGGCTGACTGGATTTACAATTAGGATTATGGTTTACGCTGGCGTTGTGACTGAGGGGTTATTCTTATTGGTCGAACTGGTTTATGTTTGGGGTTTTATTCAACAATGTAAAGTCCGATGCAATCGGACTTTACTTATGTGTTTTGTTAAAACATTATCTATTTTGTTAAAAAATTAATATACCAAGG
>JBLIBL010000129.1:0-8248 GCA_047633355.1 Polaribacter sp. | reverse complement strand
GTCAGATAAGTTTTAAGTTGTAAAATAAAAGAATGATTAACCTGCGATGTTATGTGAGTGCTATTTTCAGTATTCGAGTTAAGATTAGGCGGGATGCAAAGAAATAATAATGTTCGTAAATTAGAACTATAAAAAACCCGACTTGAGTCGGGTTTTTTAAATTCCTATTCATCAGTTTATAAAGTTTTTTGTCTGCGAGCAAAACCAGCTAAACCCAGTAAGCCTAGAGCAAAAACACTTAAGCTAGCCGGCTCTGGAACTATAAATTTTATTGAACCGTCATGTATACCCTCAAAGGTAAATTGGTTCCCACCAGGACCAGGTATTGCAACTGGATTATCAGTATTAAAATCTATACTTGACTTAACTTCAATCAAACTAATCAATTTGTCCCCGAAACTAACATCTGCAAAATTAAACACATCTGCAGCTGCGATACCGTTTACTGTCCCAGCGCCAAAGCTAGTCACATTGCCAAATACATGTGAACCGGTTAAGTCTTGAGTAGAACTAGCCACATCGATAGTAAATAGTTCTTTCACTTCGGATAACTGAAAATTCGTACTAGAATCATTATCTTCAAGATAATAAAAAGTGATACTTCCGCTGGTATAATTTATTTCGAGGTTATCAGGAGGGACTCCATTTATTTCAGTACCGGCTCCTAATGTACCCATTAGATCAGTGATAGCAAAAGAAAGGAACCAGCTTACACCATGGTTATTATTACTTGGCCCACTTAAACCTTGTACCGGATTAAACCCTGTTACAGCATTAGTGCCGAACGACGAGTTCAGTGTCGCTTCGCTGGTTAAGTCTAAACCGCCACTGGTTGATATGGCATCACCTGCGTTTATCAGTGCATCATTGGTTGTGGTGACTACAGAATTTGACTCATAAATATAAGTTAGTTCGTCAATCAATCCAGTTGTAGTAGCACCTGCTGCGGTATTGGTGTTACCACCAAAATCAACTCCTACATCTATATAGATTGGGTCAGCAAACGCTGATGGTGCTGCCAAAACTACGCATAAGCCAGCTACTAGTTTGTTAAGTTTCATAATATTCCCCGTTTTTAAAAAATGAAGTTTAAAAAGATCGCAAAATACATCAACAGCAGCGTAATCTTTTACAATATATAGATTTGCACAAATTGCGCCAACTTTTAAAGCATTGTTTTTATTGATTTTTTATTTTATGGTGTTTACAGTTTGTATAAAAACCCGACAGTTTTTAAGTTCTTGGTTCTGATTAAAAGTGAGTGGGTCCCTTCTAGACTAAGGTGATTAATAGCGGCCAGAAGGGGGGGGGGGGGGTAGAGCTAACCTTTTGTTGCCTCTATATAATGTTGTTTAATATTTTCAGAATCTGGTGAAAGTTCAACTGCCCTGCGTAGTATTGATTCAGCTTCTTTTTGCTTGCCCTGATTTAACAAAATCATGCCATAAGTATCTAATATATTTGCATTGTCTGGCATTAACACTAGGGCTTGTTCAGCATATTGCTGAGCCTGAAAAAATTTCTGTTGCCGACCTAATAACCAAGCAAGATTGTTTAGTACTATTATATTCTTTGGTAAAATATTTACTAATACTTGATTATGAGCAACGGCCTTATCCAGATGATTTTCAGAATATGCTTGAGCTAGAACTAGTCGTGTTTTAGTATCATTCGGAAATTGCTTTAAGTGTAATTCAAGGATGTCAAAGCTAGGCCCTTCTTGACTCAGATAGTTATATGCTTTGGCAATGATTAACGCCAGCTTGCTATTTGGATTATTTTTATAGGCCGGCATAAGTAGATGAATTGCTTGTTCAAATTCACCTCTAGTATAATGAATTCGACCTTGTATCTCTTTGGAAAACTCGCTTTTTTGTAATGACACTGGCATAACATCTAACAAATGCTGAGCGCGGACCGCATCTTTTGTTAATAGATAATAGTGTGCTTCCATAAGAGTAAATTGTGGATCTTCAGGAAAGTATTTGGCTGCCCGTTTCACCGTTTTTAGGGCCTCATAAAAATCTTTCTCGATATCATTTATTACCATGGCACCTAACCAAGCATGTTTATTGTCAGGCTGAAGTTTTTGCCACCTTGAATATACCTTACCGGCCTTTTTGGTTTCATTTAGTGCCAGGTAACTATCGGCTTTAGCTTTCCAATAAAAAGTAGGCAATACTCTATCTTCTGTGACTCCTTCTAATACTGTAATCACTTCCTGTGGTTGTTTACTCATGACCAGAGCGCGGGCATAATTCAATTGATACAGTAAATCCCCTGAGTTAACAGTATATGCTTTTTTTATATAGCTCATAGCGTCAGTAGGATCCCCAAACCTTTTTGCTAGTACAAAATATTTGAACAATGTTGCGATATGTTGGGTATGGATTTTGGCTAACTTTGCCATAGCATGGATGGCTGCTGGATAATCTTTATTATTGATAGCCTGATCAGCCATAAAGTTGAGCGAAAATGAATTTTCAGGTTCTATACCAATAGCTTTAGCAGACATAATAGCCGCTTTATCAGGCTGATTTGTGCTTATATATATCTGACTAGCGAGGTTGTAACCTTCAATCTTATCAGGTGCTTCTGCAATCCAAAGTTTAGCAATACTCAAGGCCTTATCATCATCACCATGGTTAAGGTAAGCCAGAGCTAACTCCCATCTGGCTTGGCTGATATCGGTCTTTTCAGCTAATGCATTCTCAAGATCAGTAATACCAGAAACATCGTTTAAGGAGAGTTTTAGAATACCAATCTGAGTCAACTCTAAGGGGTCATCTGATTCAAGTGATGTGGCTATAGAAAGCATCTCTGAGGACGGTATCGATAGCCCCAATTGTCGCAGTTCATAACTGGCCATAGTAAATAAACTGACATCGTCAGAGCTTAAGTTGGTTAATCCTTTTAGGGTTTCTACAGCTTCAGTATTGTATCCCAATCGTATTTGTATATCGGCAAATAATCTTTTTACAGGATCTGCAGGATCTAAATTTTTATGAATGGTACTAAGATGGTTATGAGCTTGTTCAATATTGTTAAGTTTATAAGCGGAAATTCCTGCAAGTAACCTTGCTGTAGGTGCGATTGTCCTGTTACCAATTGCAATTTCCATTACTCTTTTTGTTTCAATATAATCTTTATTATCAAACCTAATAATGCCTTTTAGCTGGTTAAGGTAACTTTGATTTGGGGCTAATTTTAATAATTTGTCTACCAGTGATTCTGCTGCTTCATACTCCCCTGCTTTGACAAGTACATCGGCTAGCAAAAACTTACCCTGATTATCTTTGGGTGCTCGAGTATTATAATCCGAGAAGCTTTTAATGGCATCATCGTAGTTGCCTTTGATGACCGCTAACTGTCCATGTAAAACATATCCCTCTAAAAAATCTGGGAACTGACTGATTAATTTCGAGGCAAGTTCAACTGCCTCATCAGTTTGCTGCTCGTTTAGTGCAAGATGCGCCTGACCAAGTAAACTATAGGCCGATTCATCTGATATCTCACTGGCTTTTGCCACAGCATCCTTAGCGCTTTCAGGATCATTAGTACGGAATAATGCTAATGCTTTATAAACGAGTAGTGTAGTTTCAATTTCAGGTGGTTGAGCTTTGACACCATCGATAAATGAGATTATTTCATGATCTTTGCGTTGCAGGTTCAGGGTTTTGAGATATAAAGGGAGTACTAATTGTTCAGGATAACCTCCGTCATAGGCTAGTTTCAGTTCTTTTTCTGCTGATGCTAGATTGCCCTGTTCTATGTATGTTTTTCCCAAAAGAAACCGAGCATGAAAGTCTTCAGGGTTTTTTAATAACATATTTTTAATGTTAATTATTGCACTTTCGGGCTGATTGGAATCAAGAAGTTGATGTATTTCGACAAGTTTTTCTTCTGCTGTTTTTTGACTACATCCAACTAGCATAAGTAAAGAAAAAGCAATTACTCCGTAAGTTTTAAACACTATATTTCCCTCAATAGTATATGTTTGTTGCTCATTATAATTAAGTTACAACGATCTCTGGTCACTTTACAAGTGAATAATATTTGCTCTATATGTTATCCGTAATGTCAACATTACGGATAACTGAAAATATTTAAACATTGAATATTCTTACGAACAATATTTTGCATATTAATAAAACGTTAAATTATTATATTTATGTATTAACGAATGTTTTTGATGAGAACTGCAGTACTGAGAAGAGAAATATGATTCATTTTTTATATACATAACCATTTGCATAAGCAGTTTAAGCATTTTATATCCAATTACTTTCGTTCGATTAAACCATAACTATACTATAGTCTTTTTTTCTACCTTTAGTCGATTTGAGATATGACAGAATTTGTATTAACCCAGATGCACATCGAAGTAGCAAGAAATTCCACCGATGATTTTAACTTATTCCACGATAAAAATCGGTGGCAAACTATTCAAACTAATCCTTTTTCGGGTCCAGTTGCGTTGGGGTTTCAGCTTGGCTGTTTTGTTGAAGATCAAGTTAAACGCTCGGACAAATCATACTCTAATTGTCGCAAGGTTGATGAGCCTGAACTCAACATAAGCATTTACGAGTTAACTTTTGCCGGAGTTGTTAAGCCCGGTGATACTTTAAGTATGCACATCAAGAAAGGGCGGTATAGCAAAGTAAATGGTGAGACCTTTTTTTCAAACCGAATTGCATTAAAAGCGAACGGTAAAATTGTGCTTTTGGGAAATAAAAGACAAAGCAGCCAATTTAATCTTCATGGGTTAGAAAATCTACCAGGATTTGAGCAGATAAAGAGCAGCCCCGATAGAAGTTTTATCGCAGATTCTGACTGTTTTTTAAAACGTAAATACATGATAGTGGGCAACGCCAAGAATTTTTTAGGTAGTGCGTTTGCTGAACAATCGGAATATATAGACGAATTTATTGATAAGGTTAGTTTCCCGGATACCTATCCAATGAGTTTAGTTTCTTCAGCACTTCTGGAGAGAGCCATGGCGAAGGGACACGATCTCATAAAAAAACCAATGATCTATACATCTCATAAATTATCGATAGATCAAACAGTGCTCAGTACACTAAAAAGTAATGATATGTTAAGCATAGTAGTCAGTGCTCCAGAAGAATTTCCCGAGTCTGGTAACATCAAATATTATTGTACCGGTATACTTAGCAATGAAGATATTTTGTTTGAGGCTGAAATACAGCTCGCCCCTTTATCTTGCTTAACAAAAAAAATTTAGCAGACCAGTGCCCTGATCATATCTTCTAGCTATTTCGAGGTTATTGCTCATAAATATATTGAATATCAGGTTAGCAACATGATTTCAGAATATTAAACAGCATAAAAGATTGTCTTTTATGCTAAAAACTACTGCTGAGATATTGACGATTTACATTGAGCGGTGTCGTGCCAATGTTTCACATTCACGTATTGCCCATCGATAGCGAACATAAAGCGCATAAAGTACTTAGTAAGTATAGAATATTGTTAGGAGGGTAAGATGTTGAGTTACGTTTGTGTCACTTTTTGACTTTAAAACCAAACTCTTTGTTGGAATTCATCCTCAAATAAATATTGTATAGGAGCGCCTCTAAAATGGATTGCTCCGTCCAATAAAACGTATTCATAATCTTGCTCCATTTTAAAGTTTTAAAAAGCTACTCAGTCTTTTCGGTATGAACTCTAATGCAGTCTTATAACCAATCGCATACAAATTTTCTTTATCTTGGATTGACATATTAAAATCAACCGGTGAAAGCTTCCCAGTTTTAACAATTATCGTGTTTTTCCAATACTGGTCATGTACATATTCTCTAGACATAGCAGTCATAAAAGTTCTAATTAACATCATCACATATTGCACTAAGGGCAACCAACTTTTTTTAAATGTTTTGTCTGTGACTTGGTCGCTTTTTAATCTAAAGCATATAGCTGGGGTGCCGTCACCGGCCCAGTCGTTGAAAATAGCATCTTCTGAAAGAATTGCCCCATCAACTAAAATGTGGTCTTTGTATGACTTAAAACTAAAGAAGATGGGAATGGACATCGAGAATCGTACCGCTGTTGATATTTTCAAATCTGGAGAGTTCTTCTTATTAAAGACAACGGGACCACCGCCATTTACATCGGTAGCTAGAATATGTAGGTCCTTGGATATATCTTTAAACGTTTTAGATTCTAGCTTTTCATCCATCCATCTTTCGAAACCGTCTCCAGAGCTGAGGCCTCCTTGCAGTAAGAGAGTGAGTAAACTGAAGCCTCTGAACTGGCTGAAATTTGTTTCTATCGCCAGTTTTTTTATATCTTTAAGAGGCATGCCGGTACAATACAATGACGAAATTATCGACCCCCCAGAAACACCAACAATATGTTGAAATTGAATGTTAAGGGTATTGATAGCATCTAAAATTCCAATGTGGGCAGATAATTTTGTTCCCCCACCAGAGAAAATCGGGACTATTTCAAACACACATATTTATCCTTAAAAATATCATCACTCATTGATAGTAGTATTTGCGGTCTAAATCACGAAATATATTGTAATTTATCGCATATATTTTTGATAAATTAAGCCTAAATATTCATGAATTGCTCTTTCACTTCTATACAAACTTTGCGCGTTGGGCAAGTCAAACATCGGTGCTACTTGGATTTGGCTTAAATGTTCAACTGGGATCGGTAGAACTTTAATACCAAGATCTTCGAAATATTTCACTGCTCGAGGTAAGTGGCTTGCAGAAGTAACTAACGAGATCCATTTACCTTGCAACAATGGGCTTAATGCTTTGGCTTCAGTTTCTGTATTCATACCTTTTGGAGTGGTAAAAATATCGGCGCTATCTATCCCCATTGATTCAAAGAAATATTGGTTATGTTGGGCTAGCGGATATTTGTTTTTTTCCCTCAATACACCGGCTGCTAGATATATGGGTAAAGCGTGAGCTTTATACATTAAAGTAGCATGAAGGTTTCTTTGTAATGAACAATTTGGCCAACGCGATACAAAAGGTAATTCATCATCTTCAAAATAATAACAAGCCATAACAACTATAGCGTCAGTTTTTCTCCACTCTTGTGATTGAAGAAACACAACGGGATACTGGTCTTCTAAATTTTTGATGAGTAACACGCTTGGATAAGTCATTGAACATAATAAAAGCCAAACTAGAGGGGTAAATGATACAAAGTTAAACGTTTTTGGATTTTTACTGAAATGCGCGATTATTCTTATAAGAGCGAAAAGAAGAGGGCCATGCACTAGTGGAGAACTTAAAATAGAGGCAATATAAGCTAAGGTCATAATACAATCCTTTATAATGAAACCGAGGCATTGTGATTGCCTGCTTTAATTTTGAGCGGTGTAAAAGTGCGTCACCAAGCTACAGTGTTTTCTATTTACTCGACATAATCAGTTTTGGATTTTGATGAGTATAATCGGTGAGTATTGATGCGTCACAAAAATCTATTTTAAACATCTACCTGCTGCATAGACAACATTCTTTAATCGCCTCTTTAGTCAAAGTTGCCGCAATTGTCTCAATCAATTAATGAGATTAATGAGGTTAATGAGGTTAATGAGGTTATGGGCCTCAAGATGATTAATTTTCTATGATGCATAATTAGTATTTGAAAATGGACTCCCTGAGCCAATTTTTAATTTTACTAGTGTGAAAGTGGTTCGTTTAATAATTGATATTTACGTAAGTATGAAAAGACTAAAATAAGTCAGGATTATATTTTAGTATTTATAAATTTGTAGAGGTAGATAAGTGTAAAAATCACAGACTATAGTGCGCGGCTCTGTATATGCTACAGTTTGATGCAGATTGTTATTTTAGATTTAAAGTAGGGTGAAAGCATGAAATTCATAAAAGGTTTTCTTAATTATGTGTTTTTTTACATGTTTTTTTCAGTGACATGTAATGCACATGAAATTACTCAAATAGTAAGAAACGTTAAGCCTTCAATTGTAGGGATCGGTGTATACGCTCCATTAGGGAGACCCACCAAGCAGTTAAGAGGAACTGGGTTTGCCATTGCTGATGGGACTATTATTGCGACTAATTATCATGTCGTTGATTTAGATATGGATCCGAATAGTAAGCAGCAGCTTGTTGTCTTTATAGGCTCAGATCAAAATAGTTCATTCAGCCCGGCAGAGATTATTGCTACTGACCCAGCACATGATTTAGCACTGTTAAAGATAAAAACTACAGTGCCCCCGCTAAAACTAAATATGCCT
>JBLIBL010000128.1:0-8397 GCA_047633355.1 Polaribacter sp. | reverse complement strand
ATTCTCCAAAAGCTTTTCCTTGAATTGAAAAATTATTGGTAATTGATTCGAATGAGGTGAGAGGAATAGCTTGCTCACTCATTAAACTAATTTTTAATTGTTCAAAATTAAAATTAAAATTAAAATTAAAATCAAAATCAAAATCTGTTTGACTGCTAACTTTTTTGCCTTGATTTTTGAAGATATTCAGTTTAGATAAGTTGATAATAGTCGAGATATCTTCGACAGATTTCAATTCATTAGATAGTATATTAAATTTAATATTGGTATTCGATATCAACTTGTCAAATTCAACTCGAACTGATTCATTTATATTTGAATGGGTAAAATTAATCTCTTTACCAACTAGTTCAGTGACTAGTCGAAGTGCTAATTGATTGGATTGTATGTTTTTAATTAATTGCAGATCTAAATTGAAAATAACGGCATCAGTTTTGTTATTTTTTTGAGAAGTATTTGAAGTGATTGTTGGCTCGATAGAAGTGAATGTTGATGAGAAAATCACATTTTGTAAATCTAACTCTAAGTCGTATATTATTTCAATATCAATCGAATTAGAAGGAAGATAATTATACTGAATTTCAGATTGCAAGTGCTTTAGTTGGTCAACTAAAAACTGAGAGTCGATTGATAACTGTACCGCTCTTTGACTCAATGTTTGATTAAATTCAAAGTTAAAAATGTTTTTATTAGAATCATCGACTAATACTAATTCGATTGTTTGAAAATCAACTTTGAGGTTTAAGTATCCGACAAATAGTTGTTGCTGAGTTTTGTTTTTATAAGTTCTGTTAATCTGTATATTATTAATTTGAGATGCCGCAAACCGCCTAATATCATTCTTAGGTGTATAAAAATATTGATTGAGTTCAATATGTTTAGCTTGCATATTAAAGACATCTTCATCTTGAGTTATATACTGTGCGTTAAACGTGGCGACAGTCATATCTCCAATTTGATTAAACGCCTTAATTGAAGTGAGTTCTATTTTAGGTAATAGTATTTTTTCAAAATTGATTGGAAATAACTTGAACTTTTCAGACTTTGTGGTTTTATCAATTATCTCATTTGTTGTTGTGTTAATTTGTTCAATATTAATGCCTCTCGAAAAATAATTTATACATGCATTTTTTATATTGATGTTAGATATGTATGTTTGCTGATGAGTTCTGATGGTTGCATTGTTAATACATAATTTATTGAAGCTGGCTAGTTCTATATCCCAGTCTAACAATTGAATATTATCAGGAAGTTTACTCTTAACGTAATTCTCAGATATGAAAGGTAAAAGAAAATAGATTATCACTGCTATTAGCAGAGGTATTGAAAATACGATTGTTTTTTTCTCTTTCTTATTCATGTCTATCTTTTATTTTTAAACCACATGGTCACGCTGGTGTTTAATAATTTAATAAAAATTCAGATACAGCTGATGTATCACCCCTAAAGATAACGCTGTCAGATTTTTTTCCTACTTGATATTCATACATAGGATCGTAGTAATTTTTTAACAAGTAGATAATCCAATCTTTATGCAGAGATAAGTCATTTTTAACTATCTGGCTTTGTATAGCAACGTCAATTAAATCCATCATTTTTTTTAGGCCAACACCACCTAATCTTCTTTTTATTCTTAATGTTGATAATTTTAAATATTCGCCATAAAGCTGGGTTGGGTCAGATATATTACCGTTGTTACCGTTATTATTTGAATTTGCGAATTTTTGAAACTCAGCTATCATATTGATGACGTAATCTGAATGTATTTGAGAAACTCTGAAATCAAAGCTTTCTTCTATCATGACTATTTTAGATTGATCCATTTTGTTCTTGAGGCTTAGTGGTAGCGATCGAGAGCCAATCAGCCGACTTTCATCTTCTAACAATAGAGTACTTATATTTTTTCCCTCAAATTTTAGAAAATCGATAGCCAAATTATTTTCAAAATTGATCTGAGTTGGTTGTGGCGTAATATTTCTTCCAAAGCTTGAGCCGCGGTGATTGGCAAGTCCCTCTAGGTCAAGACTATTGTTTTTTGTGTTTAAAAACTTTGTTTTCGCACTACCGGTTAAACCGCTGACAACTATAATTTCTGTTTGATTAACTAATCGCTCTGTTTCATCAATTAAAAATCGGCGCATAGCTTTGTAGCCACCATGAATAATCGGGAAATCTATGCCAGTTTCAGATAGCCATTGTTGGCTAGTTCGTGATCGTAAGCCTCCTCTAAAACAATAGAAATATCCATTATCTTTGTTAGACTTGGCAAAGGATTGCCATGATGAAACTTTATCGAGTTTTTTTTGATCTTTAACTAAATCATGCCCCAGTTCTATTGCGGCATCTTGTCCATATTTTTTATAACAAGTACCGACCTTTTCGCGTTCAAGATCGCTCATTAATGGCAAGTTTGTGCTGGTGGGAAAAGCACCTAATGAAAATTCACAAGGCGCTCTTAGGTCTATCATCGGTGCTTCAGATAGAAATATTTCTCGGTAATTGTTTGTATCTTCACGAGACATAGATAAGCTTTTCTTTCTGTTCTATCATTTTTCCGAACGAGCTCAAATCTAAATTATTTTCCCTCGCCAAATTTAAAAATGTAGCAATTGATTTTTCATGAACACAAACAAGTAGGCCGCCACTTGTTTGCGGATCGCAACCCCACTCTAATTGTTCTTGTGAAATACTTGAGTTCGATAGATAGGATGAATAGGATAAAGTATCTCCATAACTTTCAAAATTACGATGGGTCCCTCCAGGAATTGCACCTTGTAGTCGATAGTTTTCTGCCTGAGGAACTTTTGGCACTTTAGCCATTTCTATTTCAGCGGATAAACCACTTGCTTTACATATTTCACCTAGGTGTCCGAATAAACCGAATCCGGTGACATCAGTCATTGCTGAAACACCTTCTAGTTCAGAAAATAATTGACCAATTGTATTTAGCTGGCACATTGCCTTAATTGCGAGATCTGAATCTTCCTCTTTCAATATTTTTTTCTTTTGAGCGGTTGTTAAAATACCCACGCCTATTGGTTTTGTTAAAAATAACAGGTCACCTAATTGTGCAGAAGAATTTTTTAATACTTTTTCAGTATCTATAGAGCCTGTAACCGCTAAGCCGAAAATAGGCTCAGGTGAATCTATACTATGGCCACCAGCTAAAGAAATGCCTGCATCTTGACATGCGATACGACCACCTTCAACCACTTGTTGAGCAACTTCCGGACTAAGCTTATCAACAGGCCAACCTAAAATTGCAATCGCCATGATAGGTTTGCCGCCCATAGCGTAAATATCGCTAATGGCATTAGTCGCGGCGATTCGTCCAAAAGTAATTGGATCATCGACTATTGGCATGAAGAAATCAGTTGTAGAAATAATGGATGTGCCATTACCAAGGTCATATACAGCTGCATCGTCGCTGGTTTCGTTGCCGACTAGTAAATTGGGATCATTAAAAAATGGAAGTTTAGATTTTACTATTTGTGATAGAACCGCTGGAGATATTTTGCATCCACATCCAGCTCCATGGCTGTATTCTGTGAGTTTAACTGTCATTGATCTGTCTATAAAGGATATTTACGATTGGCCATACTAACCTAGCCAGAGACAATAAAAAAGGTCGATAAATCGACCTTTTTAAGTAATATGAGAGATTTTATAATTTATAAAACACCACGTTTTACTTGCTCTCTCTCAATTGATTCAAAAAGCGCTTGGAAATTACCTTCCCCAAACCCTTGATCGCCTTCTCTTTGAATCATTTCGATAAAGATTGGACCAAATAAATTCTTAGTGAAAATCTGTAAAAGGTAGGTATTCTCCGCTTCGCTATCCACTAAAATTTGATGATGTTTAATACGCTCTTTGCTCTCTTTTACCCAAGGAACTCGATCCCAAATAGTATCGTAATATTCTGGAATAATATCTAAAGTTTCTATATATGATCCGTCTAACGCATCACAAGAAGCCACTAAGTCATTTGTTCTAAATGCAATGTGCTGAACACCAGGTCCATCATACAAACCTAAGTATTCATCAATTTGGTTTTTATCATTCCCTTTTCCTTCATTGATCGGTATGCAAAAAGTACCACATGGGCTGGCTAATGCATAGGAAACTAAAGCTGTCTTAACACCTTTAATATCAAAATAACGAACTTCGGTAAAACCAAAAACATTTTTATAAAAATTAGCCCATTTTTCCATGGTGCCTTTGTAAACATTATTGGTTAAATGATCAATCACTATAAAACCTTTGTCTTTTTGAATGGTTTGCTCTGGCAAATCTTCAAAATCGTTATTCCAAATGGTATTGTCACCTTGATAAGTATCAATAAAGTAAATGATGCTATCACCAATGCCATAGATAGCCGGATAAGAAAAATCGCCATCCACTGCAGGCTTTGCGCCACGTTTAACGGCTTCAGTTTTAGCCAATTCAGCATTATCCACTCGCCAACCCATTGAAGAAATTGCAGGTCCATGAGTTTTTGTAAATTCGGATGAAAAACCACTTTTTTCTGCATTCAATAAAAAATGAATGTCATTCTGATTGTAATAAGTAATCTCTTTGCCTTTGAATTTTTTAAGTTTAGAAAAACCAAAATCCATAAAAACATCATGCATAAATTTTGTATCTGCCGATGCAAACTCAGTAAACTCTATACCACGTAAATTAAGCGGGTTTAAACTATTTGTAGCTGTCATTCTATGTCTCCAAAAAATATTTCTAATACTATTCAATTTAAAATTCTAAATCATTTACTACAGAGGCACAGAGTACACTGAGGAATAGAATATGATGCTATTTATCTCTGTGCCTCTATGGTTTGAGTATTGATTACTTAATTTTCTAACCAACTTTGGTTATAACCTTCTTCCATGCAGTCTTTAAAGTGGTTAGTCGCTTTTAGTGGATTAAAAGTATCTATCATGACCGCATATTCATAAGTTTCTTTCTTTCCTATTGATGCTTCCGTTTTACCCGGTTGTGGGCCGTGTGGAACCCCTTTAGGATGCAATGTCATTGAGCCCGCTTGTATTCCCGTGCGACTCATAAAATCACCATGAACGTAATAAAGAACTTCATCACTATCAACATTCGAATGATAATAAGGTGCAGGAATTGATTCCGGGTGAAAATCGTACAATCTTGGAACAAAATTACAAATAACAAAATTGTTGGCTGTGAAAACCAAATGGGCACTGGGTGGAATATGTATTTTCCCAACTAATGGTGCGTAATCATCAATATTAAACGCCCATGGGTAACATGCCCCGTCCCATCCAACCAGATCAAATGGATGCCATTCTAGTGTGGTTTTTTGGTATTGATTGCCGTATTTAATGTGTAAATCAAAATTGCCCTTTTCGACAATAGCTTCTTGAAGTGTTGGTGTTCGAATATCCCTTTCGCAATAGGGCGACATTTCTAGTAACTGTCCTGTCGCGGTACGGTAATGCTTGGGTATCGTTATCATGGTCGCTGACTCTATAACGAATAGGCGCACATCTTCAAAGTTATCAAATTTAAGTTGGTAGGTCATTCCTTTAGGAATGACTAAATAGTCCCATTTCTTAATTCTTAAGGTGCCAAACTCGCTAAAGAATGTACCTGTACCTTGATGAACAAAGACAACTTCATCGGCATAGGCGTTACGATAAAAATCCTCAGTATCTTCGGTTACTTTTGCTGTGTAGACCGAGACGTCAGCATTATAAAGATGCTTTTTACGGGCACTAAAAAAGTTGCCTCCATCGGTAATTTGAGCAGTATGAACTTTATAATTTTGTAAAATTTTATCGAGCCATTGTTCACCGTGATCAATAGTGTATGGAGCAACCTTGACTACCTTGGTTGGCATGTTGTGGTGGTATTTATTGGAATACATATTAGAAAAGCCATGCGTTGAATGGAGCTCTTCGCGATAAAGATCACCATTGTCCTTTTTAAAGGTGATGTGGCGTTTACTGGGTATTTTTCCTTGTCGGACATAAAAAGGCATTTAATTACCCCTAATTTTGCTAGGTCTATTTAATAATTCGTAAGGATACTGGGAATTTCAAACAAATAAAAGGATAAAGATTGGCTGAAAATAATCTAAAAAGTAGATGTAAATTCCACCGTTGCCTAAGTTAATGGTTTTAAGTATGATTAAATAGTCAAATAAGAGGTGTTATATGGCAAAGGTATTAGGTTTAGGTGGCGTATTTTTTAAATCGCCGGATCCAGAAGAGTTGGCTAAGTGGTATCAACAATGGCTAGGTATGGACTTAGGTTACCCATATGGGATTAGCTTTAAAACGGAAAAAATGCCAGAAAATAGCTATCACGTATGGAGCCCGTTTAAGCATGATACAAAGTACTTTGAACCAAGTAATAACAATTACATGTTTAATTTAATCGTTGACAATCTCGACCAAATGCTAACTAAAATTAAACCTAGTGGTTGTGAAATAATGGAAGAAACCGAACGAGGAGACTATGGTGATTTTGCTTGGTTTATTGATCCAGATGGAAACAAGGTTGAGCTTTGGCAGCCGCCCTTGAAAGCGCCGGCAGAGTTATAGAGTTTGTTAGAAGGAATGAAAAACTAATTATTATGTCGATTTTTATAGGATTTGCTGTTTTAGAAATAGTTTCAGGTCGATTTTTAAATAAAGATAAATCAAAGGACTCGATTATTGAGTTAATAAATACCACGCCGATATCCAATATCTTATGGTATAGAGAATTTACAAGAGTCAAACTGGCAGCAGGAGTTACTTTGGCCTTTAATGAGTCATTCATCCAATAATATAAAAGAAAAAATACGGCTAAAGCAGAAATAGAGCCGGACTGAATAATTAGTTCCAATCCTAATAAAATGTTAGTATAGCGCAAAATTAGATACATAAAATAAAAGCCATTTCAATGAGTGAAGAACCTACAGATACACCAACTAAGAAAAAAAAACTTTTTGGTTGGTTTGGTCGTAATAGAGAAAATGAAGTTAGCGAAGAATGTTCAGGTATTGAAGAAAATTGCGGAATCGATGAAGATCTGGATAAAGAAACTTCAGGTAAACAAGAAGAGTTCTTAGAAAAAGATATTGAAATAAGCCCTAAGCCTTCTCAACTAGAAGAAAAACCGGCTGAACAAGCCAAACAATCTTTTTATAAGCGACTTAAAAGAGGACTTTCTAAAACCCGTGGTCAATTCTCTAATGGCTTAGCGAATCTCGTTTTAGGCCAAAAAGAAATTAATGATGATAGTCTTGAAGAAATTGAAACACTTCTATTGATGGCCGATGTTGGTGTTGATACAACCAGTCGCATTATTGATGATTTAACCGAACGTACCGCAAGAAAAGAACTAAAGGATGCTGAAGCGTTAGTCGCTCATTTAAAAACGCACCTTCAAAATATTTTAACACCGGTTCAAGTCCCTCTAAAAATCAATAGCCACCAGCCTTTTGTTATTTTAATGGTTGGGATCAACGGAGTCGGTAAAACTACAACGATAGGTAAAATGGCTCACCAGTTTATTGGTGAAGGCAAAAGTGTGATGTTGGCGGCGGGTGATACATTTAGAGCCGCGGCAGTAGAACAGCTTAAAGAATGGGGTGATAGAAATAATGTTCCGGTTGTTGCTCAACACACTGGGGCCGATAGTGCATCAGTCATATATGATGCGGTAGAAAAAGCAAAAGCAAAAAACATTGATGTGATTATTGCCGATACGGCTGGCAGACTACACACCAAAAGTAATTTGATGGAAGAGCTTGCTAAAATAAAGCGAGTCGTTGGGAAAATTGATGGCGACGCACCTCATGAAATCATGTTGGTTGTGGATGCCGGGACTGGCCAAAATGCTTTGGTTCAGGCGGTAGAATTTAATAAAATAGTTAAATTAAGCAGTGTGACTGTGACTAAGCTTGATGGTACTGCGAAAGGTGGTGTTGTATTTGCAATAGCTGATAAAATGAAATTACCGATTCGATATATTGGAGTAGGCGAAGCAAAGGAAGATTTACGAGAGTTCAATGCTGATGATTATATATCTGCGCTCTTTGATTAGACATTTTTTTTAAAACAAGCTGAAGTTATGAAAACAAAAATTAATTGGCATTGGAAAAAAATTGAACAAATGACAACTCAAGAGTTGGAGAAAATGTTTTCTCTGCGTCAAGAAGTGTTTATAGTTGAGCAAAATTGCCCTTATGCTGATATTGATGGAAAAGATAGCAAGGCTCATCATTTATTAGTCTGGAGAGGTGAATCTCTTATCGCCTATCTGAGGGTGTTCGAAAGCTATCATGAATATGGAGATAGGGCGTCAATGGGTAGAGTTTGCGTTGCAGGCTCAGCTAGAAAATACGGTATTGGAAAAGAGTTAGTACAAAAAGCG
>JBLIBL010000127.1:0-8739 GCA_047633355.1 Polaribacter sp. | reverse complement strand
ATAGAAAGGCAGATTTAGAGCAACGTTTCGCTATTTTTCAAGATCAGGTAGACGACGCTAACATAAAGATTGGTTTACAATTAGGCAGTGAAGTACGCATCTGCAGCGAAATAATGCAGCTAGTGGCGCAAGACGCCATACCCACTTTAGGTGTGTATAACGGCAAAAAAACATTTTTGTTAGAATTCCCACGCATTGAAGTGCCAGTAGGTTACGAAAACCTTGTGAAGTGGCTAATCAATAAAAACTACTTACCTATTATTGTGCACCCCGAGCGTAATCAAACTTTTGTTCGCCATCCGCAGAAATTAGACGTGTTAACTGATATGGGCTGCCCGCTTCAGATAACCGCCAGTAGCCTTACTGGTTTATTTGGTGACGAAGCTAAGCAGAATGCAGAGTTATTATTACAAGAGGGCAGAGTAAGCGCTATTGCTTCTGATTGTCATAACTTAAAGGGGCGTAAGCCTAATTTACAAGAAGGAGTGATTGCGGCTGAGTTGCTAGTAGGTGCTACCCAAACACAAGCCACGGTGACATCTGTACCTATTCAATTGATCACCAATGATTGAGAATAATACTGTGTTGCAGGTAGCTTAAGGTTTATGCGAGAAGAGTTTGTCAATACATTAGAGGTTTTCAGGTACGCATGTGTCAATCAAATATGGGGGTAGATCTTTTGGTTCGACGGGAAACGCGCATTTTCGATATGCACATCTTCATAAATGTGGTCGATACGTTGTGTATTGAATAGCGACGCACGGCGCTTAATACCATGAACCTCATATCTCTTTTCTAATAAAAACTCGGCTAATTATGAGCCGTCCTGGCCGGTTACCCCAGTAATCAGCGCTTTTTTCATGTAATCCCTCAATATATAAAAATATTTTTAATTAATATTTTATGCGACAAGTTGTTTTAAATCGTTAATAAGCTTATCGAATATTTTATCTTTTGCTAAGTATTCTTCTGCGTAGGCTCTAGCTACTTGGTTGTGAGTAGTTAAATCTTTATTTAATAGTGATCTTAAACCCAATATAAATGCGGAGGTATTTTCTGGTTCAATACAATTGAAAATACCTTTAAAGCGTTCTGCCAATTTACCTAGTTCTGTGTCCGGCTCCGCGGTGACCAAAGCATGACCACCTGCTGATAATATATTGGTTAACTTAGATGGGAGTACGGCATCTGCCGCTCCTTTTTTTTGTATCACTAAGTGTATGTGCGCTAGCGCCAACATCTCGGGAACACGTTCCCAAGGTTGTAATGGAAAAAAATATACATTAGTTAGCCCAAGTTCCATCACTAAAGTTTTTAATACATCTACATGGGCACCTGCGCCAACAAAAGTAAATTTAATGTTTTTGTCATTTTCAAAATGTTTTGCAGCTTCTATTACGATTTCTAAACCTTGTTTTTTGCCAATGTTACCGGCATACAAAATAACTTTGTCTTGCTCTTCAAATCCCCATTGTTGTTTCAATATGTTCCCTTTGGATTCTGGGGTTACGAAATTAGTGTCAGACCAATTTGGGAAATAAATAATTTTTCCTTTATTTACGCCTTTTACAACAGCATTTTCAATCATGCTTAATGATATAGTGGATACTGCATCAAAGCGTTTCATTAACCAGCATTCTATTGACTTAGCCAAGCGAGCTACTTTACCTTCTTTCATCATTCCTAAACCAAACATTGCATCTAATTCATAATCTTGAATATGCATTATTGATTTTGCCCCTGTTAACTTACAAAACAATAAGGTAGCTGGAGCGCAAAAAAGAGTAGGTTGTACAAGCATTATTATGTCGTGCTTTAAGCGTAATTGTCTAACTAAGCTTGGAACTGTACTCAATGCAAAAGAGCATAAGTGGAGCAGACGTTTCAGTGTAGATAGATTGGCGGGTATATATATAGGGTTTCTGTATATAGTAAGACTTGGCGTTACTTTTTTGCTCCATCTATTTTTAAATTTAGGGTTAAGCTGCCACTCTGGGTAATAAGGTGGTGCAGTTACAATATCTAGATTGACCCCATTTTTTAGTAACTCATCGACCATTTCACCGTTGTACTTTCCAATCCCAGTTAACTCAGGCGAAAAATTGATGCTATATAGTAGAATTTTCATTTTCACCTATTGATTTAATAGCTTGCATGAATCCATTGACTTGATAATCCAAGCTCAAGTTATTTTTAGCAAAATTATAAGCAGCTTCTTCTATAGTATTTTTCTTTATGGGGTTCTTAATAAAATACTCGATAGTCTCCGCTAGGCTAATTTCATTTGGCTCTATAATTAAACCATTGACGCCATGTTTCAAATATTCTATTTCTGGTGAATGTAAATTGCTTTCTACAGTTATATACAGAGCTTTACAAATAAACGAGTGAACAATTGCCAACCCAGACATACCAGGCATTACCGAGAAATCAGAGGCTTTTAAAATATCAGTGGTTTCTTCTTCTGACAATTGGCCCAAAAACTTTATGTTTTTCTTTTCCTTTGATATGGCTTTTAAATCACTTGCCAATTCACCGTCACCTATGAATAACAAAATTACATCTAACTTTTTTTTATGCAGTATTTCTAGTACTGAAATTAGCAATTCAGGCTTTTTTTGTGAAGATAGACGACCTGCAAAAGTAATTACAATCTGATCATCCATGATTCCCAATTTCTTTTTTGTAATCGAAATGTCGAATATTTGGGCGTCTATTTTATGAACGTCCAGAGTGTTAGGGGCAACAAATAGTTTTTTTGAATCTCCCCCATGTTTGGAAATTAATGTGTCTTTTATCGACTCTGTATAGACGATTGCAAAACTAGTATTGACGTATAAGAGCTTACGTATTTTTTCCAAAAAGCTCGTTTGAGAACTATTCTTTTTTTGGAAGTTAATACCCATTCCATACATTCCTACTTTGAATCCTAGGAGTTTGCTCATTAATAGTATTTTGTAATTGAGAAAAAAAGGAACACTGATAGGTATGATGATTAAGTCATAATTATTCATTGTTTTAATTGGGAACCCCGTTTGTATAAGCCAGTCTATTCCCATAAACCTAATGAATTTATTTTTTAATTTACCTTTTACAAAATCTAAATTTGTTGCATTTGGTGCTACAGCTGCATTGTTCTTATCCCCGACATAGAAATCAATGTCATGTTCTTCAGATAAAAATTTAAACAATCCCACTTTATATGTTGGAATTACTACTTGGATTACGGCTGTTTTCAAACTTTATACTCCTTCATTTAAATTAACTCATATCCAAATGTTTCATAGTCCTTACGAAATATGTCAATGAATTCAGTCTTTAATTGAGGTGATATTTCGATTTTTTTCCCCGCACCAGCAATGTTTTTGTGCTTTAACGAAGAGAATATACCTAATTTATCACTTAATTTTTTAAACTCATTTTGAATATCTTCAAATTTATAAGTGTCATTTACGAGCAGCTCATTTCCATCTATTAGAAGGTCACTCTGGAGTTTTAGGTCAGTGTTGATTCGCCAACGAAGATATTCTTCAAACGTCATATCTTTAACTATTTTGTGTTGATGGTGTCTTGGATTTTTTTTAGTGAAAAAGTATATGGATTTTTGCCAGTCTAAGGGTTCTCTTACAAAGGTGAAACGATAGTAAGAGTAGAACTTATCGCCGAGATGATCCCTTACTTTTTTCAAATCAGGGTGAAATTGATGGAGTGGGTTTGAATTGAAGCTACCACCTAATATGGATGCTATGTAATTTGCATTCTGTGCGACAACTTGCGATTTACTACAATATGGTATCAATGCATTTCGAATGCTTGTTCCCGCAACTTTATATAGATGAAAGTAAAGAAAATTCTTTTTATCTGAAATTAACATTTTTATAGAAACCTTTGTATTGCCAAAATACGTTAATGAGTAAGAAGCTCAGTGCAAACCAGAAAAATCTCATAAACTCGAGAGTTAAAGAAGTTTGAGCGTTCAAAAAGCTAAAAAGGACAACAGCAAATAGACTGGAATGAAGTGGCGTGACTAATGTTTTTTGAAAATTCACCGTCACTTTAATAACAAGAAAATAGACTGTTAATGAAAGTACAACACCGTATAAACCATAACGTATAAAAAAATCGAGGAAAAAGTTATGTGGGTATAAACCTGAATAATCAGATATACCTATTAGCCAGAAATCATCGAAGTTACTAAAATAATTGTTTAGTATATTGAATCTAGCACGGGAAGAAACATCATCTCCTGTTTCGGATAGACTACTCACTCGCCTAATTAATAGCTCGATTTGTCTAAGTAAAAATGGGTTTCGAATGATGTAAAAAGCGAACGAAAAAAAGCCTATCCAAGGTAATACCAGCATAAAATAATCGCGTTTTTTCCTGAGACTTTTGGCTAACACCACTTGAGTAAAATAGAAAAAAGCAAAGACTAAAATTAATGATAACAAAGCACCTCTGCTGCCGCTTACAATGACAGGTGGTAGAGTGCTTAGCAACGCAAAACCATGGTATATTCGGTACTTAAGTTTCTGAGTAACAAACAAAAATCCAATAGAAATTGAACCGGCTAAGCAGAGGCAAAATGCAACTCCTACTGCACTTATGTCATCACCACCTGTTATTCTGCCTACTGCACTTGCTGCTATACTGTTGATTTTTGACATGTATATACTAGACGCTAAAATAATTACAGTTGGGATTAGGATGTGATAAATCCACTCTGTCAATTTAGATGATTTTATTGGCAATCTTGCACATGCAATACTGACGAATAACAAGTCGTAGCAAATAAATCTAAATATATAATTGTTCAATGACATCATGTCGGGTTGCTTTGCGACAATAATTATTTCCATGGGTAAAATAATCACGATAAGTTTTAGATAGGGTGGGATAAGTGATTTGGCTCTCCCTATCAGCAGCGTCAGCAGGAATACAAAGTTAACCAACATAAAACCACCAAAGAGTGCGAGGTTTTTACCAGTGGAACCGTATGCTGCCTCACCTACAACGCTCAATTGCATGATAAGTAGCCCTAAAACAATAAATGCTCTCAAATCATGTTTCATCATGTAATTGTGAACCTCCACTTTCTTTAATAATTTGTAGCCATGCCAAATAGCACATGGTGAGAGTGATCAGTTCTGCCAAAATCATGATTATGCCCAACAACTCTAAACTGGTATTCGTATTTGCAACCCACACATAAAAGGGAACGCTAAGGCAAAGCGTTATTCTGGTGATCAATATAATGGCGTGTTTCTCTTTGGCTATTAGCATGGATAAAAACACTTCTATCAGACCCATAGTAAATGCCAAAAAAGAATAAATAATCAGCAGCGTACTGTCCAGCTTAACTTCTTTGAACTCTACGCCATCTACTAAAAATGAGATCGAGATAATTAGCAAGAATGCTAAGCCAGATATTATGATGTATGAACTCATAATTTTCTTGAAAGAGTTAATAAAGTCTAACGCATCATTTTTCAATCTCAGGTATGGCCACAATACGCGACTCAATATTTGTGACAACTGTAATAATGCTCGTCCAAACAGTCGGCTTATGGAAAATTGCATAATTAAGATAGGAGACAAAACGCTAGATAGAAAGAATATAGGCAAAAAGTTATTCAATGCTGGGAATAGCGGATACAAGACAAACCCTAGTGTTAACGACTTCTGCGCTTTTGTTTTTACTGTTTCGTCCTCTCTTGGGATAACGGTGTTTTTTGCTTGCGTATTTGCAATCTTGTGAAACAGAATTGAAAGGCCAAAGCAGCCAGCCAGCCCTCTAATGATTGTTATACTCAAAACGCACTCTAAAATCCCCATTCCGACTATGGGTAGAATGACCAGGGCAGTAATCTCCAACAACTTAACTGCATTTGCAAACATCTGGCCTTGATAAATCTGGCCAATACCTCGCTGGCAATATACGACCAATTGCGTAACATAATAGCAAGCCGCATATATGCCTATAAGTATAAACGTGGATACTTCGGTATTTTTGAATTCAAAAGGTTGATAGAAGAAAACAGCCCAAACCACAATGGCATTAACAATAAAAACAGTTAGGCCCCAATAAATTTGACGGAACAAGCGTTTTTTCACAAGTGTGCTAATTAAGTCGCTTGTCGAGGTGTTTGCTTTAATTTTAGCGATTTGATTTGCAGTTTTCCCACCGACACCACCTTCAAATGACATCAATAAAAATAACCATGCCCTAAGAAAAATCCAGTAGGCGGCCAGTTCGACTCCCCAAAAGATAAGGGGTATGAAGTTCATTACTACTCTGTCTACTAGCATCAAGATGCTAGTCAGGCCTGAGGCTGCAAGAGGCTTAATTAAGCTTTTACTCACCTTTATCATTTGAGAGAACTTAGTAAAGTGCCAGTGAGAAGCTTGCTATTATCTAATAAATTTAGGCCTTTATGATGGTCAATTTTATGAAATTCTTTTAATTCAAGCAAGCCATTCGAATCGTAGTTGATAACAGATGAGCCTATTCCTAAGTCTTCAAACACGCCCTTTATCTTTTTATCATTTGGTCCTAAGAGTGCTATCGGAGTAGCTCCGCATAGCAAGGCTACTAACAACACATGCAGCCGGTTTGAAATAACGAAGTTGGATTCACTATAACAATCTAAAACCTGTTGAATGGTTTTTTGATCTCTATTGTAAGCTCTTATAGGTTTACTCAACTCATTTGCGTATTTACTATTAACATTGTTATCGAACTCTACTTGGCTGGTAAAGGCTATGGATTTAGATTTGCCCACAACAAAATCCAAAACAGATTGGTAAATTTGTAAATCAATCTCGCTTCTTGGCCTTCTAAAGGAAATTGTATAGTCCAGTGTATGTTTTGCTGCTTTAGTGCTATTGAATACTGAATCAGCAGGGTTTGCGAAATAGTAAAATGCGAGATCAGGAACTTTTTGAATAACGAAATTTTGCTGTTCTAACAGTTCTATACTCAAGCTATCTCTTATTAATTGTGTATTTACTGCACTGAGTCTAAAGCGGTCTATTAATCCCCAATACTTTGAGGAATTTGCATGAGATGAAGGGGCTCTAATGACTTTGACTGTGAGGCTACGCAATAATCTGAAAAGAATACCCTGTAAAAATCGAAAGGTGCCCATTTTAAAATTATTGATGCCAATATATCCACCCGGTTTCAATATTAAGAACAAGCTACTTTTAAATTTTTTATTGAAGGCTTGTTTAATTAGTTTGAAATAGAAAAAACCGTCGATGAGCTTAATATTTTCTAGGTCTGTGATCAGTAAATCGATATACCATTTCGGAACGTTTTTACTATCAATGATTATCTCAGCGTCTTTGTTCACAATTAACAATAACGCTCTGTTAATTAACAGGTCGCCCATGTTTTCAAACTGAGTTCTGGCAGAGAAATACACTGTTTTTTTCATTTATTCATTCTCTTTAAAAAACTGTTTAGAAACAAGGATAAGCAAGCCAAATGAAACTTCAGAACTCCTGCCTTATTTTTCGTACTGCTATACAACACTATTGCTTGAAGTATCTGCGTTACTAGATTGTTTTTACCTTCTTTTTTTCTGACAAGGTAATTAATCAAAATGGAAAAAATATTTTTACGTCCTTTAGAATATGTTGAACCCAGCCAGTTTTCGTAAAAACTGACATAAAAATCAAAGGGAATTCTGGTTCCTGTTTGATCGACTATTTTTTCTAGCTCAAGACTACTTTCAATTTTATTGCAGTACATTTCATGAAAATCCACTAGGTAGTAATTCATATAATCCATATTTCTAAACGCACTAATCGAAATCAAAATAAGTTGATGTTCCCATGACATAGCTTTTATGTCTTTGTCTAAACAGATAGAGCGCTTCCAAATATCTCCTTCATTTATGTTAAACAATGTTGGGTAAGTTAATGAACTATGCAAATCGATAATAACATCAATATTTTGGTCGACGTCGACGAATGTGGTTTGAAATAACTCCGTAAACAGGTGTTGGTCTGTGCCGCATCTTGTATATTCTTTGCCTAAGAGTTCAATCGTTTTTTGATAATCTCTCTTTTTTACTAAAATATCGATATCACTTGTATACCTATTAGCACTGTCTTTATAGACCGAGAAGTTAAGAGCACTACCCTTCAATAATAAAATATCAACACCGTTTGATTGCAAATAAGTCGCTATTTTGATTGCTTTACTCTTGCGATAAATTTCGATAACGGAGTTTTTACGCGTTTCACTCAGAATGAAATTAATAGTGGTTCGGTGTGTTTTCTTTAGCTCTTCACTCGCATTTAGATTTTGTGAAATTAAGCCAATAAGCCTCCACAACTCTGGATAGTAGTCTTTAATATTGTCAATACATCCATATCCATATGTCGTTGTTAGTGTCGCATTAGAATGCGCAGAAGTTAACGCCAACTTTATTAGCCCAGCGAGTACATCATCATCATGTAAATATTTTTTCTTCATTGACTTCAGTAACAACAAAACGGCTCAATAAACATTATTACCCACAAACCCTCTGAAAATCGTAAAAATCACAATCTTAAAATCAAACCAAAGTGACCAATTTCTAATGTAATGTAAGTCGTACTTAATACGCATTTCCATTTTTTCATCGGTGTCGGTTTCGCCGCGCCAGCCACTGACTTGTGCCCAACCGGTTATGCCTGGCTTCATTTTATGGCGAAGCATGTAGTAGTCGATTTTTTTGCGGTATTGTT
>JBLIBL010000126.1:0-9023 GCA_047633355.1 Polaribacter sp. | reverse complement strand
TAAACTAGAAATTTTTCTTAGTTAACTCTCTGCCTGTTATTTTTTCAGCTTCATTTAATATATTTATTCCCTATTGTAGACTTCTTGCACTATCAACATTAATTAAGTGTTGTGTCCCCTGATTTCTGCGCTTGATTTTGCAACGATGTTTAGCCCGCACTGCGGCATTTTTAAAAATGGCAAAGAGATGCTAACAACTAAATTGAACAATATACTCGCCCTGTGCGAAAAGGCATAACAACTCGAAGTGCAGGGAATGAACCATCAACAAATCACTCTCAAATTGCTGGGTGCGAAAAGTATGGTTTGCAAATTATGACGAGGCAACTTTAGTAAAATTAACTTAATAGAAACAACTCATTAAGACTAATTAAAACTAATTAATTAGTTGATAATCTGTTCGAACCAACTTATACTTCAAAAACTAAACAATTAGTAGGTAATTAATATGGCACGTAAAAAGTCGACTCAGCTCACTGATAGTGAACAAAAAATAATGGCAATACTCTGGGATAAAGGAGAGTCCTCCGTGAGAGAAATAGCCAATATATTGTCAGAAGAAAAACCATCGGCTTACACCACAGTGCAAACCATGTGCAAGATATTAGCGGATAAGGGTTACGCGGACTTTCACAAGCAAGGTAAGGCATTTATTTACACGCCTAAGATGACTCAAAAAGATGCTCGCCAAGGTGCGCTCACCAGCATTCTCAACAAATTCTTCGGCGGATCCCCTGAAATACTCGCGCAACATTTATTACAAGAAACGGATATCGAAATAAAAGATTTGGAAGAGCTTCAAAATAAGATTGATAAGATTGATGATTAATCTAGATTGAATTAAACCAACGGAAGCAAAATAATGATTGCAGAATTTACTCTCTTTGCCACGCTCGCTTTCCACCATATTTTGATTGGCGGTATTTTAATTCTATTATTAAATGGCTTATTTTTGATGGTTAAAGTTTCACCGGAAATGAGAAGTTGGCTTTGGATCACGGGGTTTATGATTACGGCGGTTACACCTATAACGCTAATTAGTGAACCGACCAAGCAACCCATGACTGCGACGCCGATTATAATCACTGAAGCGGTCGAACAATCCACTCTAACAAAGAATTCTCTCGAATCAACTCAAGTTGTCGTTATCAACCAGAAGCAATGGCACGCACCAGCGGAATTTGTTTTTAGAATTTCAGGACTACTGAAACTCTTTTTATTGGTATGGATCATTGGTAGCTTATGGCGAGCAATCAGTTTGTACAAAGCTCACATACAAACAAATAGAGTTACTAAATCTTGCAAGATCTCTAAAACTCTCGAACCTCTATCAAAACAATATCAATTATTATTAAGTGAATCTGATCAACTGACTACACCATCAGTGGTAGGTGTGCTATCCCCCAAAATTATAATACCAAGCAGCTTTTTAGAAAGATTTACACTTCAGCAATTAGCTCCGATCGTATTACATGAGCAGGCTCACATTCAAAGAAAAGATACTTGGTTTGCGCTACTACAAGAGTTTATCACAGTAGTATTTTGGTGGAGTCCGATTATAAGAATTCTTAATAAAAAGATTCATATCGATCGTGAACTTGCTTGCGATCTCCGCGCAGCTCAACAATTAAGCAATAAACAATACGCACAGTCATTAGTTGATTGTGCTCGAATTATGGTAACCCAAAATAGGAGCGTTCTCGCTATGGGACTTTTTAGTCAGAAAAAAGAATTGTCGCATCGAATTGAGCAAGTTTTAAAAAATAAAAAAATCATACTACCTAGTTTATTGACGACCATTGGCGTTTGTTTTTCTCTTTCAATTGCAACTCTCGGCGCTACTCAACAGTTTTCTCCAAAACTGAGTTTAGTAGAAGCGAAATCCGATGCCAAACATTATTCATTACTTCCATCAAGAGATGGCAAGCGGCTAATCGAAGCCGTTCTATATGATGATATAGAAGCCATCAAGAAATTACAGAGTGAAGGTGTTGATATTGATACACCCGCGATTGGTGACGGTACAGCTTTAATCATTGCGGTAAAACAAAAAAACATTTCCATGGTTGAAGCACTGCTTGATTTGGGGGCCAACGTTAATCAATCATCTCGAGGCGATGCAAACCCGCTCATAACCGCCGCAATGGTCAATAATATTGCTATAGCTGAAGTACTTATTCAGCATGGTGCCAATGTAAACGGCATTGTTCCTTATGACGAAACACCATTGATCAATGCCAGTCGTAGGGGCTATTTAGAAATGAGCCAATTTTTGGTTGCGAAGGGTGCCGACGTCAATTTAGCCGTTGATACTGGTGTGCTAGATGGCTCTAAAATTCGCTCACCGTTAAACATGGCAAGAAATGCAAAAGTCAGAGACTTCCTTATAGAACAAGGTGCTATCGAATGAGCACTTAATTTTTAAATACTCGTTCACTTCATTATATTTTAATTTCGGCGAACGAGCTCTTCTCACATTTAACAAATTTTTCATTACCGTTGACTTAAGCTTGAATATATTCGAGCGGCTACTCTTCGGCTTAAAAAAGGATAACAACATGCGCAATTCAAGAGATTTGAATTTTCCAGGAGAGTCATATGATATTTAACACCCCGATATTTTTCTCGTTTTTTTTAGTCTTTATGATTTTTTATGGATTAATATTCGTAAAGCAAAAATCGAAAGTCTACTTAATTATCGTTGCCAGTTTGGTTTTTTACGGCGCCTGGAATTATGCATTCATTCCGTTATTAGTAGGTAGCGCCGTAGCCGACTATTTTATTGCACAAGCAATAGGTAACAGTGACAATCAGCAGCATAAAAAACGCTGGGTAACATTATCGTTAATCATAAATCTAGGAATATTGGCGTTGTTCAAATATGCGGATTTTGTTTTGGTCTCTGTCGCAGATATTTTACAAATTTTCGGTTATCAAGCTTCATTTGATACATTGGGTTGGGTTCTACCTGTAGGTATTTCATTTTATACCTTTCAAAGCTTAAGCTATACAATTGATGTTTATCGAGGAGAAATGAAGCCACGTAAAGGTCTAGTAGAATTTGTAGCTGCCTTGTCTTTCTTTCCACAACTTGTGGCAGGACCAATTCTACGTGCTAAGCAAATTTTACCGCAAATGCATGCCATATCTTTACCTAAGTGGGACGCGGTTAAACATGGCTTCTTGCTAATCACTGTTGGATTATTAAAGAAAACCGGTGCCGATCTTCTTGCTATTCCAGCACAAAAAGCTTTTGAAGCTCACGAAAATTTGAGTACGTTAGAAGTTTGGACAGGGGTTCTTGCTTTCGCCGGTCAGATTTATGGCGATTTTTCTGGTTATACTGACATGGCAATTGGCATCGCTCTTCTTCTAGGTTTTCGTATTCCACTTAATTTCCGTGTTCCTTATTTTGCAGTTTCTCCAGTAGATTTTTGGAAACGCTGGCACATTTCCCTGTCGGGCTGGCTGAAGGATTACCTCTATATTTCATTAGGCGGAAACCGAGATGGCCATAGAACAAGAAATGTTTTCATTACCATGCTTTTAGGTGGTTTGTGGCATGGTGCGGCGTGGACTTTTGTCGCTTGGGGAGCATTCCACGGTTTAATCATTACCTTGACTCACTATCTTTCTGGCGTCAAATTTTTCGCTGCTTTTAATCGTGATAATCATTTTCTAGTAACCTTTGTGAAGTGGCTACTTACATTTTATCTAATATTGATAGGGTGGGTCTTCTTTAGAGCAACCGATATGGAAAGCGCTATTAGTATTTTGCAAACAATGCATCAATTTGGCTCTGAGACTGAGTTGGGTGCCAATGCTATGACAATATTCATTATGACAAGCGTATGGGTATTGCTGGTTCATATTATGGATTTCTATGTCATAAAAGGCGCAGATAAACTCGAGCGAAAACCTTGGCTATTTTGGTTCTTAATATTGCTGGTTCAATCCCTTTGTATGTTAGTTGGAGAACCTAGTAATGAATTCATCTACTTTCAGTTTTAATTTCAGTTTTGGTAAAGGAGCATTATAAAATGAACGACCGAATAGTTTACGCAAAAATAATATTTGCAATTGCATTATGCGCTAGTACAACTGTTGCTGTGATGCATGGTTTTTTATCAGTTGTTGATGCCAAAAGTGGTGGTGTTTTTTCTAGAACCACCTTAGCAAGAGATGCATTGACTCAAATTATCAATGAACCTAATGACCTTGTTATCTTCTATGGTTCTTCAATGACCCGCGCGGGATTTTCGCCTCGTAAGTTTGATAAAGATCTCAAAGAAAAAGGCAAAAATGTTAAATCATTTAACTTTGGTTTTGGTGGACTCAATCCATATTTTCAAGATTTTTTATCTCGTCGAATAAAAGATGAATTTCAACAACAAGATCGAAAACTAAAGCTGGCTATGATTGAGTTTAACCCTTTTCAAACCACCAAAACCAGATGGAATCGGGCCGTACCAGTTGTTGATTCTTTCTTAAGTATGCTGGCGAATGATAGTGAGTTGCTTGAAATCGCTAAACAAGATATTACGCGGGGCATCTTACTATTTAATATTAAGTATCTTCGCGATAATCTCTCTTCAGAAATAATAACCAGCTCTGTTGGACGTGAAATATTTCCTCCTTATCAATGGGAACAATTTAAAGATAGCGAGGAAACAAAAAATGCACGAAGAGAAATTAGCAACAAAGTAAATAAATTGTTTGAAGAAGACTACCCTGACCTCAATTACCAAGACTGGATGTATACATGGCAAGGTGCAGGAACCATCCCAGAAGAACGCTCAGAAAAAACACTTAAGGCTTTTGATGTATATTACCCACTAATACAAACCGATGCTCAAATGAAAAACGACAGACTAAGTCGTATTCGAAGCGCAGATATTGAAGAGCTTCATTTCGAACCTTTATTAGTCGAAAGTTTTATTCAAACCGTTAAGAATTTTCAACAGTTTTCAAACCATGTTGAAGTAATCATGTTACCAAGAAATACTAAGTGGATTAGCAACACACCTGAAGGTAAAAAACGATTAGTGGCGGCGATTCAACAAATAGAAAAAGCGACAGGAGTGAAAATTAGAGATCATCAGAACCTTGATATTATCAACCCTTCAATGTTTCGTGACACCACCCATCTTGCACGCTATCGAGGTGATGTTATTTATACAGATTTCTTGGTTGAGCAATACCAATATTCTTTATAAGTACTCTTTATAAATATTGATCCGTAAAAAGTATCCTGAAAATGTAATACAAAAATGCACATTCTTTTGCTTGTAATAGTAATGTGCATTTCAATTAAAACTAAACAAATCAATAAGCACAGAGTACTAAACTCATAACAATTGAAATTACAACTAATAAAGCGCTCTTTCACAACTTATTATTTCTTAAGTTATTGATATATTTAAGAATGTATTCTCAATTAGGGTTTATATGATCCTTTGGTGCATATAAAATCCCTAGAATTTAGAGCAAGAAAGATATAAGCTACTGTTTTAACTGAAAAAACCGCTGATTTGTTGAATTTCTCAAGAATACATATGAGATTTACTGAACATAATCAGCGTTATGCACGTAAAGGAATTGTCGATTGAGTAACGAAGATTGGTATCGCAACAGCACATGGAGTGATGATATTGAAAGCCAGTTCATGGCTAAGTTGAAGCGTGCTAGGCGCAAAGAACAATATCTAAGAATTCAGGCGTCCTATCTCGCGAAAACCAATCCTGATGTTGCGATTAAATTGCTAGCTCAATATTTCGAGTTGGAAGACGATTTTGATCACGCCCAAGCATATTGTGATTATGCCGCTGCCTACCTATCATTAGGCGATATTGAAAAGGCAATAAATAACTATGCGCTCGCCCTTGAGAGAGAGAAGGTTTTTTCTAACTTACTTACTGATGCATATATTCTTTATCCAATGACTGTTGTGAAGTATGGAGTTATCTCGTCGTATGCTGATGCCGATAAGATACTTGATGAAAATCAAGAGCGGTTAATGTTCCCTATTGACCATTTCAGATGGAACGCAGCAAAAGCTATAATTGAGAACGATCGGGACAATATTAAAGAAGCTTCCTCTCATGCTGAAAAAGCACTAGATGCAGCAGAGATAAAAAAATCGGGCTTTCGCTTCCACCAAAAACTTGGTTTGGTAGGCAAAGAATATACCGAGATAGTAAATGAGCTTCGTGCGATATATGCATAACCATACGCGGCTTTCGACAAAATTAATCGCTACGCAATTTTGCGACAGCGCTTGGCGTTAGTATATAATTTCAAATCAAACTTAATATTAAGGAATAATAAATGTTTAAGAAATATCAAATAATTTTACTTTCAATTGCAGTGTTACTTACTGGCTGTGCCTCTGTTCCTATGGCTTCTCTAGAAGAGGATGCGAAGGCCAAAGAGTTTTTAAGTCCAGCAGATGATAAGTCAGGTATTTATATTTATCGTAATACTTTTGTTGGACAAGCTTTAAAAAAGAATGTCTCAATTGATAACACAATTATAGGGGAGACCGCGAATAAAGTTTATTTTTACACAGAAATAGAACCAGGGTCACATGTTATTTCAACAGAGTCTGAGTTTAGTGATAACAAAATCGAACTTGAAACCAAAGGTGGTATTAACTATTTCATCGAGCAATATATTAAAATGGGCGTATTTGTTGGTGGAGCAAATCTAAAGGTTGTCTCAGAAACCGAAGGAAAAAAGGCGGTTTTAGCTTGTAAATTAGCTAAATAAACTAACCAGCAAAGGTTACCGACAGGTTTCCACTTGCGCCTAAGCGTTGCAAGTGAAAACCTGCTTCAACTTAGAACGTTAATTACATATGAATTTGATCAAGTTTAATAAGTTACATTTAACAGAAGTTATGGAATGGTTTCCTAATGAGGAATCAATATCTATTTGGGGTGGACTGAACTTCAGGTTTCCATATTCGGCTCAATCATTCATGATCGACCTTGATCTATCTAATACAGAATCGTTTGTTTTAATTAATGATCTCGGGTCAACATTAGCATTTGGTCAGTATTACAGGAGAAACGAACGGTGTCATTTAAGTAGGCTTGTGGTTTCACCATTTGAAAGGGGTAATGGGGTTGGAAAACATCTCATCGCACAGCTCAGTTTGCAAGGGCGCAATGACTTAAAGGTTGGCAGCTGTTCATTATTTGTTATGACATACAATAAGTTGGCTATGAAATTATACTTATCATTAGACTTCAGAAAAACAATTTATCCATCGGAAATTGGGAATGATATGGTCTACATGGTGTGGACGAGTGACAGCAATTAACAAGTCATTGCTGCAGATAAACTTTAGAATGAAGCGTTAGGCAAAGAAGGGAGCATGAAGTTGGTGTTAATGATTCGTATTGTACGGTACACAGCAATCTTTTTTACTTTAACAGCTCTTTATGGGTGTTACTTTGCTAATGGCATTGATTACGATGAGCCAGCCTTGCGATATACATCAGGTCATGGTCAGAGTATTGTTGAGATACGTGCTCGTCCATGGCACACAGGAAACGCCCACTTTCCATTTGACTTCACCGTATACAAGTATGATGAGGTTTATGAAATTTCAATTCCCAGAGATGTCGGAAAATTTACCGAGTCAGATGTTGAATTAAAGGTCTGTGGTGTAAGTTTGCTTGTTAAAACTGCTATCGTCGATGTAACACATAACTCTATCAAGTATGAGATCGAGTACAATTTTCGAAATCGCAGTACGTCAAAGTCTAAGCGAATATCTGGATCATTGCGTGTAGAGAACGCTCGCGCTACGCCTATAGATTGTAAGAAACCAACATTTTACGTCAAGCAGGAGGTATCTAATCTTGGTAAAGACCAGTAGGTATTTGCCTAACAAATGCGGGTTAGCTTGAGAAAATATTCGAACAATTATATTAGGGATAATACTTATGATGAGTTCATCAATGAATGCTGAAGAAGAACTTGGAATAATTGGAGAGGTCTATATAGATTGATTTCCTGTAATTTACAAATTCGTAAATGAACTTCCTCCTTCTGATGTTCGTAAACGACTTCCATGGTTAACTGTAATTTCTTGGAAATATGATGGCGCAGACAACAAAGGTATACCATCGAGCAATTAAAATCAGAGAATGATAGTTTTAGAGGATGCTATAGAAGACAAAATCGAAAATGATACGATCTTGCGTCATGTTTATAGCCGAACTGGTAACAATATTAAAGAGTTGGTTTATCATATTAGTGATCAAGCAGTATTTCTAAAAATATTTAATAATGCATTAACTAAACATAAAAAATATCCAATCGAAATTACCTTTTTTGAGGATAAAAATTAGGAAGATTTTAAAACGGTGTTAAGTAATTTCAATAATGACGTTAACAAATTAAGACATGCGAAAATTAGATTGATGACACCTTTAAAAAACCACTCACAAGATAGCGAAAAGGTGTATTCGCAATGCTCCCATCAAAAGGATAGCAGGTCACTAAAGTAATTCTTTTTTCTTTAGTTTCTGTCCATGGTTGTTGACTTCTACTATCAACAATTTTTATTTTATCTATTTCAAAATTGTAAGTAATGCCGGAATGTAAAGTCACTTGGATCTCTTGATTTTTCTTTAACCGACCAATCGAGCTAAAGTGAGTATCTCTGTGCGCCGCAATAAAGCTATTGCCAATGTCGCCAGGTAAAATATCTTGCGTCATTAACCCCGGACCAAATGCTAAACTTTCTCCACTGTCATCCTTTAGTACGATACTTGACTCATCAAGGCTAGGAAATTCTAATTTCATAACTGGCCAAGTATCAGCCCATGGCCAAGGTTTTATATTTTCAACAGCCTTCGTCACTTTTACTGTCTTAGCCAATTTTAAAGTTTGGCTTTCTTCCCATGCAGATAAAATCATCATTTGTGCAACCCCAGCTTTACCTTGATAATAAACAATTCGCAATAATCCAATACCTGACAAAACTAACCCTGTAATGAATAACCATTTAA
>JBLIBL010000125.1:0-9168 GCA_047633355.1 Polaribacter sp. | reverse complement strand
ATAGTTAGAGCAATTTTCTAGGTTTAACGAGGTGGTTCGACTTTTAATCCCTTATCAGCAAATTCCTGTAAATCTAATCCAAATGCAGTATTTTCAAAAGCTATTGTTATTTTATAAGGTTTTGAGACAGCATCCAATGCCATTTTTGATAAATCGACAATTTTTTCTCTGCGAGTGTGCTTATACTCATCTAGAACTAATAATACCTTCAGTTTTAGCTTGGTTGTTTGATCTGAAGAAACCACTATTCCAACTTCACCATTTTCCATTATAGAGCCCGGAGGATAAATACCACGCCATTCAATGAATTACATGACTAAGAACTCATCATAATGCGTTTTTTACCTGCCATTAATATTTTATATGCATCAATAACCGACAGAGATTTTCTATAAACTTGTGGCGTAGTTAAAGATTCAAATACATCAACTATTGTGACTAGTCTAACATTATTAGATATCCCTTCTTCTTTTAATCCTCTTGGATAACCTTGCCTACCTAACCTTTCATGATGATTGATCGCAATATCAATACAGCTAGAAGATAGCCCATCTTTTGCTTGTAATATCTGAAATGCATATTGAGGATGCTTACACATTTGTTCCATTTCATTTTGATTAATACGCCCCGTCTTTTTTAGTAAGTGAGCATCAACTTTAACTTGCCCAATATCATGTAATCAAGCCCCCATAACTAAATCTTCAAGTTTTGGTACACCAAATTCTAAAAACGACCAAAAGCAATTGTTAATAAACTAACATTTAATGAATGCTCAGCTCGAGAATCATCTTTACTTTTTAAAAGCGTCATCATTAGCATTGCATCTTCACTTTCTAAAACGTGCTTAACATTCTCCTTAACAACTGCTCTTACTGCATCAAGGTTAAAATCCTCACCAAGCATAATCCTGTCCATCACTCCTTTCATTAAGTGTGATTGACCACGATATTGATTAGCAATGGGCTTAAATTTATTTTTTAGGAATTTAGAAGCTTTGCCATCGATATCTGTATTTTTATCTCTATAGGTTTTAGACTTAGTTGTCGTGACTCGATAGGCCTTAAATTGATCATCACTTTTGAAATCTAAGTAAACATAACGACACTGATTTTGTACGGTTTCAATATCTTCTGGAGACTCTAGTACAAAACCTTGTAATAGAAAGCTCGACTCAATCCAATCTTTATCAAGTTCACAAACAAACATACCAATTTGAAGAGCGCCAATAATTACTTTTATTTTTTAGCTGTTGAAAAGACATAAATTTCTAATTAGCCCCAATCGTTAGTTAGTTTTAATCGTGAGTTTTATTTCAATCGTAATGCCAGTTTCAATTTAAAATGAATGATTTAAAGCAGTCGAACATAGAGATTAACTCTATTTTTACTTGTTCTGCTTTTGAATCACTGTAAGTTAAATCCGACTCATTCATATACGTTGCTTGTGATAACTCTAATTGCAATGAGTGAATACCTTTTTCTGGTTCACCATATTGCCTTGTAAGATAACCGCCTTTAAATCGACCATTAATCACTTTACTAAAGCCTTTAGGTTGCCAAGCTTCTAACATTTCAGTTAATTTATTACTGCAGCTTAATTCATTATAGTTGCCGAAATTGAAATCGGTTAACTTTCCTTCAAAAAATCGTGGAACTTCTGATTTTATAGAGTGAGCTTCAAACAATAATGCTTTTCCATGCTGTTTAAGCATCAATTTTATGCAATTTTCAACTTCTGAATGATAAGGTTGCCAATAGTTTAAAACCCGTTCTTGAATATCTATATCCGATGGATTTTTCTTTGCGTAAATAGGCTTTTTATTAAACGTCGTAGTTGGGCAAAGCTCTGTTGTATCTTGACCCGGATAAAGTGATAAATTGTCTTTTGGTCGGTTTAAATCAATCACATAACGACTATATTTAGGATTAATGACCCAAGCCCCCTCAGCAACTACAAAATCATAAAGTTTATCCAAAAACCAATCTGTATCGATTAGCTGTAGAGCTTCTGCAGTCATAGTTTTTGAAATGGACTTAGGTATTTTAATACCGTTATGAGGCATAGAAACCAAAATAGGAATCCTACCTTTTGTTAATACGTAACTCATAAATTTGCTCCTTATAAAATTTCGCCTTGTATATACAAGCTTTAAAGTACTATAATCCTACCATGAAATCTAGCATACTCAGACACCACCAAGTAAAAAACTATCTATTATCCGGTATCGGTAATGGAAGTTGGGGTGTAGGAGAACGGCTACCATCCGAAAATGAACTGGTTGACTTATGTAAGGTCAGTCGTATGACCGCACGTAGAGCGTTGCAAGAATTATTATATGATGGGCTTTTAATACGGATCAAAGGGAAAGGTAGTTTTGTTGCTAAGGAAAAACAACAAGCTTCTCTATTACAGATTAAAAATATTGCTACTGAAATATCTGAACGAGGTATGCAACATAGTTCACAACTCTATTGTTTAGAAGAAGTTGTCGTTAACAGCTCTATAGGATCTGAAATGCGAACAGCTTCGGGTGAAAAGGTATTCCATTCTCAACTGGTGCACTTTCAAAATAACCAAGCTATACAGTTAGAAAAAAGATGGGTGTCCTGCAAAAACGTTCCTGATTATTTAATTCAAGATTTTACAAAAATCACTCCAAACGAATATTTAACAAAAATTGCACCAGTGACCGAAGTAAAGCACTCAGTTGAAGCAACTAACGCTGATGGTCAGATTAGAGATTTATTGGACGTTGAAAAATTAGAAGCCATTTTATTATTAAAAAGAACAACATGGTGTGGTGATAGATTAATTAGTTATGCCGAACTCTTTCACCCCGGCAATCAGTTTTCGTTAAGTAATCAGTTTAAAAGAGAGCTATAGACATTCATCTCTTAAAGTTAAATAAAGGTCGATACATGAAAAACATAGATAATCCAAGAATAGACAAAACACGTTTGATTAAAGCGCCAACGGGAACAAAGCTAAACGCTAAATCATGGTTAACTGAAGCACCACTTAGAATGCTAATGAATAACTTAGATCCAGAAGTTGCGGAAAATCCAACAGCTCTAGTCGTTTACGGCGGTATTGGTCGGGCAGCCAGAGACTGGCAAAGTTATGACAAGATAGTCGAAACTTTAAAACAACTGGAAGATGATGAGACATTACTTGTCCAATCCGGCAAGCCTGTAGGTGTTTTTAAAACCCATTCCAATGCGCCCCGCGTATTAATTGCGAATTCAAATTTAGTCCCACATTGGGCAAACTGGGAACATTTTAATGAGCTAGACCAAAAAGGCTTGATGATGTACGGTCAAATGACCGCAGGTTCTTGGATTTATATTGGTAGTCAAGGGATAGTTCAAGGAACCTATGAAACCTTTGTCGAAGCCGGACGACAACATTTTAACGGAGATACAAAAGGTAAATGGGTTTTAACCGCTGGTCTTGGTGGAATGGGTGGCGCACAACCGTTGGCAGCGGCAATGGCAGGATATTGTATGATTGCTGTTGAGTGCGACGAAACAAGGATAGACTTTAGAATAGAAACTCGTTATTTAGACAAAAAAGCCACTAGCATTGAACAAGCGTTAGAATTGTTAAATACCGCATTAGCAGCTGGTGAAGCAATTTCTATTGGTTTACTTGGTAATGCGGCTGAAATTTTTCCAGAACTATACAAACGAGGAATACGTCCTGACATGGTAACCGATCAAACCTCAGCACATGACCCTATCAATGGTTATTTACCAATAGGTTGGAGCGTTGAGCAGTGGCGTCAAGAAATCATAGATAACCCGAATAATGTGGCAGTAGAAGCTAGAAAATCAATGGCAGTACAAGTTAAAGCAATGTTGGATTTTCATAAAGAAGGGATCGCAACGGTTGACTACGGAAATAATATTCGTCAAGAAGCCTATAATGTAGGTGTTAAAAATGCGTTTGACTTTCCAGGCTTTGTTCCAGCCTACATTCGACCTTTATTTTGTCGCGGTGTTGGGCCTTTTCGCTGGGTCGCATTATCGGGTGACCCCGAAGACATTTATAAAACCGATCAAAAAGTAAAAGAAATTATAGCCGATGACAAACACCTGCATAATTGGCTCGATATGGCTAAAGAACGTATTAGTTTCCAAGGTTTGCCCGCTAGAATTTGTTGGGTTGGTTTAGGATTAAGAGACAAACTCGGATTAGCTTTTAACGAAATGGTTAGAAATGGCGAATTAAAAGCACCGATTGTTATTGGAAGAGATCATTTAGATTCAGGTTCAGTCGCAAGTCCCAATAGAGAAACAGAAAGCATGAAAGATGGCTCAGATGCAGTTTCTGATTGGCCGCTATTAAATGCTATGCTAAACGTAGCAGGTGGAGCCACTTGGGTCTCCTTGCATCATGGTGGCGGTGTTGGTATGGGTTACTCTCAACATTCTGGTATTGTCATCTGTTGTGATGGAAGTAAAGAGGCCGATGCTAGAATAGCAAGGGTCCTTTGGAATGATCCTGCTACAGGCGTTATGCGTCATGCCGATGCTGGCTATGAAATAGCTAAACAATGTGCGAAAGAAAACGAACTAAATTTACCGATGATTTAAAAGAATTAATTAGTGAGAAAAAACTATGTCACAAACATTTATTATTAAACCTGGGCAACTTAGCCTAAAAAACTGCCGTGAAATTTTCGAAAACGAAGTAAAACTTGAACTCGACCCAAGCTGTTTTGATTTGATAAATAGTGCAGCTGAAACAGTTCAACAAGTCATAGATGATAAGCGTACCGTTTACGGGATCAATACTGGATTTGGCTTGCTTGCATCTACCAGCATTCCAGACGATAAACTACAATTATTGCAAGAAAGTTTAGTTCTGTCTCACTCAGCAGGTATAGGAAAAGCTTTAGATAAAAATATTGTAAGATTAATTATCGCGCTTAAAGTGAGTAGCCTTTCGCAAGGGTTTTCTGGAATTCGTTTGTCAACCATTCACTTTTTACTCAATTTGGTTAATCAAGATGTTTATCCCGTCATTCCTGAAAAAGGATCGGTCGGAGCGTCTGGCGATCTGGCTCCACTCGCACATATGAGTTGTATGCTTTTAGGTGTAGGAGATGTCATTTTTAATGGTCAAACGGTTAGCGCAGAATATGCTTTAAAGTCTTTAGGTAAAACACCTTTAGTACTTGCCGCTAAAGAAGGCTTGGCATTATTAAACGGGACTCAAGTTTCAACCGCAATTGCATTAGCAGGTTTATTTAAAGCGGAAAATTGCTTTGCAGCGGCTATTGTATCTGGTTCATTATCGGTTGACGCCGCCAAAGGTAGTATTTCACCATTTGATGATAGAATTCATCAAGCGCGAGGTCATGCGGGTCAAATAGTAACTGCAAAAAATTATATGGAAATGTTAGTTGGTAGTGAAATTTTAGAATCACATCATGATTGCGATAAGGTTCAAGATCCCTACTCATTGAGATGCCAGCCTCAAGTGATGGGTGCAGTATTAGATCAAATTAGATTTCAAGCGAGTGTACTATTAACCGAGGCCAATGCGGTTTCAGATAATCCATTAGTATTCACTGACACTGGCGATATAATATCCGGTGGGAATTTTCATGCAGAACCTGTCGCACTAGCCGCAGACTCATTGGCAATTGCCACCTGCGAAATTGGAGCAATTAGTGAGCGCCGCATTGCATTACTATTAGACAGACACTTAAGTGCCCTTCCACCATTTTTAGTTAATGCTAGCGGTGTAAACTCTGGGTTTATGATCGCTCAAGTAACGGCGGCAGCGCTCGCTAGTGAAAATAAAACATTAGCGCATCCTGCATCAGTTGATAGTTTGCCAACCTCAGCAAATCAAGAAGATCACGTGAGTATGGCAACGTTTGCCGCAAGAAAATTTACAGACATTGTTGATAATTTAGCCGGTGTTTTGGCTGTTGAGCATTTATGTGCCGCGCAAGGTGTTGAGTTACGCGCTCCACTTAAGCCGTCAAAGAATTGTAAAGATGCTATTGATTTGACCAGAACTTGTGCTGCTTTTTACGAAAAAGATCGCTATATGGCTAGTGATATTGAATCCATAAAAGCCTTGATTTTAGATGGCCAATTTAACCGTTTCGCAACGATATTAAACTTGCCATCACTTTCAATCAAATAATCCTTATGAAAAATAAATTTGTAATACTGATCACAGCATCACCACAAAACAGTCAATCGCATTTAACAGCAATCAAATATGTTAATGCTCTGATAGAAAGTGGTCAATCAATTAGTTGTATCTTTTTTTATCAAGATGCTGTCTCAGTAGCAAATGAATTTAATCAACCACCATCAGATGAACCCCAGTTATTAAATGCCTGGTCAGAACTAGCCACAACATCACAAATAGAATTAATGACTTGTATAGCCGCTAGTTTTAGACGTGGCGTGATTGATCGTGAAGAAGCGAAAAATAGAGGTCTTGATAGTTCCAATTTATCGAAACATTTTAACATTGTTGGTTTGGGGCAATTAAGCGCGGCACTATCTGAACAAGATTCTAAGTTGGTGCATTTCAAATGAACACCTCTCGTCCTAACCAAACTAATCAAATTATTAATGTCGTGATAAGTCAGACGGCTCTAACCAGCGCAAGCTTTAAAGAGTCTATTGATTTAGCGCTTGTCTGCGCAGCCTTTGATCAAACAGTTAATATTATATTTATCGATAATGGCGTTTATAATATTGTGCAAAACCAAAGTTATCAGGAGTTGAATGATAAAAATCATCTTGATATCTTAAAGGGGTTAGAATTTTATGATATTGATAATATTTACGCTGAAATAGAGTCATTAGATAGACGAAATATTACAAGTGAAAATATTATTAATCTGTGCCAAACATTAACATCTGTTGAAATAAAAAAACTTTATTTTCAAGCAAACCATGTTGTCAATATCTAATGCCTAATTCTAATTTAAAACCAGTTTTACATTTAATTCAGAAAAACATTTCAATTTTGGACTTTGGTTTTCAGGTTAATCGAATGACATCCTCTGGTGATGATTTAATATTTATGGGTGATAGTGTTTTTGATTTAACGCTATTAAATCTGGAAATAGGAACATTAAAAGATGATTTATCTATTTATGTTATTGATTCAGATATAAAAGCACGCTCTCTAAATCACAATTTAAGCAAAAACATAAAGCTTATTAGTTTTGATGATTTTGTTGCTTTAACAATCAATGCCGTTAGAATTATCAGTTGGTAAATGCATTGTGCTAATCCTACCTCCTCAAATTAAAACAGACAAAAATGGTTACCTATTAGATTCGACTCAATGGGATTTAGAAATTGCTAAAATCATTGCGAATCTAGAATCTATTGAAATGACAAGTGATCACTGGGAAGTGGTTGATTATGTTAGACAATTTTATAATGATTTTCAAAAAAGCCCATCAATACGCCCTCTCGTTAAGTACCTTTCTAAGTCTTTAGGCAAGGAAAAAGGCAATAGTTTATACTTACAAATACTCTTTCCAGAAGGGCCTGCAAAACAAGCCACAAAAATTGCTGGATTACCTAAACCAGCTAGATGTATTTAAGATTTAAAGGGATTAATTCAGTTTAAATTCATATTGATAAACTTATACTCTTTCCTAATTACAACTTATTACAACTTATTACATTTGACAATTAGTAAGGTTAATCTACTTTTTGTTAAAATAGCGATATATTTAATCACCAAACAATTATTGAAATATCACATAAATGGACAATACAATGAAAACTTCATTCATAAAATTAATCGTTTTATTCACATTTCTCACATTACCTTATTCTTCAAATGCTCAAACGACTAGCGCAGATAATGTTAGCCCAAGTATCTATTTAAAAGGAGTTTCCAGCCAGTTACTTGCTGAAATAAAACAGAACAAAAAAGAGCTTGTTACTGATACAAAACTAGCTGAAAAACTAGTACGAAATAACCTGCTACCTGCGATTGATACGCAAGGGTTTGCAAAGAGAACTATCGGTAAAAAAGCGTGGACATCTGCAACTGACACACAGAAAACACGATTTGTTAACGCCTTTATACAAATTGTCATCAATTCCTATGCGAAAGGTCTAGCGTTATATGATGGACAGACTTTTAAATTTAGCGACCCTATTCTTTCTAAAAGTGGCAAATATGCTCAAGTTAGAAGTTCTATGGCACAAACAGGAAGTACACCTATCGTTATCGACTATAAACTATCGAATAAATCAGGCAATTGGAAAATTATAGATCTAACAATTGAAGGTGTCAGCATGATAAAAAGCTATAAAAGCCAGTTTTCTCTAACTTTAGCAAAATTAGGATTAGAAAAATTCATTGTTGATTTGGAATCTAAAAGTTAAACAATATAATAAAGGGACAAATCAATACTAGAAGTCATTCATGAAAGTACCACTGATTTACGTAACGCTGGTGTAATGAATGACCTGATCATGCCTGAGATCGATTTACTGTGTTTACCTAAAATTAAATAGTCGACCAACTAATCAAATTAAATGGCTTTGCATTAAAAACAAAGCCAGTCAGAAAACATCCTAATGGTCTGTCACTGAAATCACTTAACTTGGTCGAAAGGAATGGGCTGGAAGTTCTAGCTTAAAATCAAATCATCAAGGGGCGTGGAGTGCCCTAAATAGCAAAAAATGTATTTTTTCTATAAATAGGCTTTCAAGTGTATTTAAAATCTGATTTTTGTTTATCATTTACACCTCTTTACCCGCCACTTTTTGAGGAATTACGCCACCATGCATATTGCAAACTTGATCCTATCAAGTCTTTATTATGGACGATATCACCTTGTCACAACAAAATATGTGTTCGCTTCATAATTTACTTGCAAGATTTTAATTAGATTAGCTATTAATTATAGGTATATTAGCTAATCTAGTGAATATGAGATATTAATATGAAGGTCATTACCGCAACTGAGGCGCAAAATAGATTTGGCAATCGATTAATTGATGCTAAAAGCGAACCGATTTCTATCACTCACAACGGCAAAGAAAAAGGCGTTTTGATCTCGTCGACGGACTATCAGAAAATGAAGCACCAAGCCTTACAAAGTGTTAATTCAAAAGGGTTTGAAAGCGGCGAACCCACCCCTTTCAATATGAAGGATATTAA
>JBLIBL010000124.1:0-9267 GCA_047633355.1 Polaribacter sp. | reverse complement strand
CATCATTTAATACCAGCAATTAATACCAGCAATTAATACCAGCAATTAATACCAGTAATTAATACCAGCAATTTAGATATATCGTCTTGTTGTGTAGATACAAAGCAATGGTCATTGATAAGTGTGTGTAAGGTGTCGATGAACAAAATTACCACACCAACATAGATTTAAACCTTGTTGAGGTATCATCTAATAGAGCTTGTATCACTATCAGAAAGTAACGATACGATAGATATTGTTCTATTGCCATAATGATTGTACTTGCTTACTTATGGAGCATTTTTTTGTATAATTTTCCGTATGGTTGTTTATATAGTTACTTATACAAGTGTTTCTAGAGCTGTTTTTGAACGAGAAAAATTCAGTATTGAGTGGGTATGATTTTGTTGTTATGCACATTTGTGATGTTATTGAGATAGCAACCTACCTCAAGTGTTTGTCTTAAAATCCTTATAAGCAGCCAACGTTGAGTTAGATTTTAATTTTTAAAGTTCAAAAATATATGTAAAACGAGTGCAAAAATGAAAAATAAAGTATCACCCGAAGTCGAAATACAAGCGATGAAAATGGCCAAAGGAACCCAAAAAGTGGGTCAAACTAAAGAACAAACAAAATTGATTGCCCAAGGTATTGAAAAGGGGATCGCTGAGTATAAGAAACAACATAGTAAAAAAACACGTGAAATAGATAAACAGCGAAAACAGAAATTAAAAGTATCGGTACCAGAAGAAGAGACGCTTGGAACCCCAGAGTACACAACTAAGCATGTGCTTGTAGAACGTCTACCATGGATTTTACTTACGCTAAGTTGGTTAGGTTTTGCCGCTTATATCGCTGTATAACGTTGACGTGTTGGTAGAGTAATGAGCTAAATTAAGTCTGCATTATCAAATAAAATACTGTTTTAAACGAATCTTTGTTTGTTCTCTGACTTTCGTTCACGTCTTTGTTTAAGCCTTAGTTTAAGCAATAGTTTAGGTCGCAATTTCGACAAAATTTGACACTGGTTATTTGCGCATATATTGTTTGTGCTCGATGAATGCTTGCAAACGTTGTTCTTCAAGCATATAAATTATATGAGCAAAAACAGCGAGCTGAGCTTGGAAAAAATGTCTAATTGGTCTTTTATGTTGACGGCGAAGAAAAGCACAGATGTGTCTCTCTTTGCGAAGGCTCAGGTACCAGTTCAACAAGAGAATCAAGAAAATTTGTTTGTCGCTTTATGGACGAACAAAAATAGAAAATAGAAAATTAGAATGTGTAATTTTATATCCATGCAACAATGCAGTCACACACTCAGGAGAAGGTAAGATGGCTAAAGCGTCAAAAAAAGTAACTCAAATTAAAAAAGAAATCAAAGCAAGAAAGTCTAAAATGAAAAAGCAAGTCAGTAAAATTAAAAAGCTTAAAAAAGTATTAAAAAAGATAGCATAGCGCTGCCTTTTTTAAATAAAGATAAGAGCGGAGTTTTATAACAACTTTAGACTCAGCTTTTGTTCAATCCTCATGACGACTGAGATTCTTGAAATGACTAAAAAAATTGAGAAAAAAGCTGATAAGAAAACTGTAAAAAAAGAAACTGGAAAAAAAGTTGCAGAAGATAAAAGTGTAAGTGTCGCAACATTAAAGAAAATCGATAGTAAACTCATATCCACTAAACAAGAGCTAGAAAATCAGGTCGATAATTTAAGTGCTCAAGTTAAAAAAGTCAGTAAAAAATCAGGTAAAAAAGCCTTTAAATTACTTAAAAAATTAGATGACAGTTATCGTAGAAGATTAGTTAACTTTCAGACTGAATTTGAAGAGCGCCTAGCATCATTATCTTTGGTGAAAGATAAAGTAGTTGAGCTATTACCTAACGTGTTAGCCGAGCAAATTGGTTCAACTGAAATTGAAACTACTAATCCGACTACATCTAAAAAAGTTACAAATAAAAAACCAGTGTTAAAATCTCGATCCAGGGTAACATCTAAAACATCAACCATCGCATCGATAAAAAGTATTGGACCAGTCATGCAAAAAAAGCTGGCTGCACAGGGCATCACTTCGCTTGACGATATTGCCAATACCCCCAAAAATAAAGTTGAGACACTCGAACAGTTTGCAAAGGAAAGAGGATTTAATACTTGGAAAGTACAGGCAAAGACACTTTTAGAAAATAACGAAAATAACGAAAATAACGAAAATAACGAAAATAACGCAGATTGTTAGAGACTAAATTTTTAATTCCTGTAATTAAATACATAAACCTTTTCAAACGTTAATTTTGTGCTCTTTTGATGGTGTTATGACTGTCCTTGATATTACCAGTACGTAAAGGCCGAGTTGGCCTTTACGTACTGGTAATATATAAAAGGTCAAAACACCTCAAAGTTTAGGCTGTGGGTTGAGTGGGATAGAAAGCAAAGCAGATTAGGCAGAACTCTTATGAGGCCTTTGGACTTATTTGTCTATACAGTGGTGGTACTAACTAACTAACTTATTTATTCATTTATAAAAGCGCATTTTTCAATGGACAACGAACTCCACAAATCAACGACATTGTTACTCTCTCGATTAACAAAGATGAAAGTGGTCAGATTTGCGCGAGTGACTCTATTTTTCTGGACGAAAAAAGAAAAAATGTAGAAGCAAAAAAGTATGAGTAGAAGTCTTTAAAAAAATTATACGTTTTCAATTTATTTTTTGTGTTTATTTTTTAGTGATAACTACAGCAAAATGTTGTAGTTGCCAATTTTCTCAAAATTATTGTTAGGCTATTTGGGTTCACGGCGGTGGCTTATCTTAGTTGCTTGATATGGTTGAATTTATCTAGTGGTTTGTAGCATACAAGTAGTCTGTATTAAGCTTCAGACTGTCTGCGTTAGTTACACATTTATAAGCTGTGCCAAGGTTAGCCATCGACCTATAATGATTTGCTAAGTTGACTGAAGCCATCAAAAAGATTAACGTTTATGATGAACCACGGACTATAAATAAACGTCTTCATTTCCTGCTAGGAGCACTAGTTTGAACATATCAGTCCCATCATCAAATAAAACCTCAACTAAAACCTCAACTAAAACGTCAATACCGACTAAGTTTTTTGATATGTTACCGCTACCGATTTTAGTTGTAGAAACTACTGAAGAAACTCTTAATCACCCCGTTGTGTATGTAAATCTAAAGTTTAGCAACGTTATCGGCTGGAATTTAGATGAAATACCAGATAAAGAACATTGGTGGCAAGCTGCATACCCAGACTTACAGTATCAAAAAGTGGTCGCAAGATTATGGGAGATAAATATGGAGTCTAAAAATTCAGATAACGATAATTTTGTCCTCATGACCGTTAATATTATGACAAAACATAATGGAGTTAAGCGATTTAAAGTTTACACTGAGACAAAGAACGTACTATTAGACAGATATTATGTGGTTGCTTTTGAAGAGATAATGGAACCTGTTTACCCTATTTAGAGACTCCGTAAAACGGCTCTAAATGTCCCTTAAACAGACCTTACATAAAACTGAAATTAACAACCATGTCATCAAAAGACATTAGGTTTTTCTGATCCAACGTTAATAATACTAGGTTGACCCCATCAGCCTAATGAGGTCATTTTGATCTATAGCGGTGTTAAACCAATTAAATACTGTGTCGTCTTTATTTTTAAACATATACTCATATTCAGCTTACATTTCCATCAATATTTGTATAGATTGTTAATCGCATTTACTGTGCATAGGGTTATAAACTTAAAATCGAAAAACGTTCTTCAAAAAATGGAGTTTTTTATCAATGTTTAGACACATCGTTCAAAAACTCGTAGTCATTTGTATCGGAGTCACACTTACTCTTGTTTCTGACTACGTGTCTGCAAAAAATCAACATGTACTTCGCCTGCTTGTCTGGGAAGGATATGCCCCTGAATCACAACGAGAAAAATTTAGACAGTTTATATCTGAAAAATATGCTGCCGATGTAATATTAAAAGTTGATTATATCAGAGATGCAGAAGATGGCTTTGCTGCTCTACGTTTAAAAAAAGTAGATGTCTTAAGCCCAGCTCATAATCGTATCAACGACAAACGTTTTAAAATGATTGATGCAGGGCTATTGTTACCACTTAACCTTGATAATCTCCCAAACTACCAGCAACTTAATCCCTCCTTTAAACAATTGACACATTTGGTAAAAGACGGTGTTCATTATGGATTACCATTCGCATGGGGGCCCTATGGATTAGTGTATAACACAGCATTTTTTGATGAAGTACCTCAAAGCTGGAATATACTCTGGGATCCTAAATATAGTGGTCATTATAGTGTCGCTCATTATGGCGAGATTAATATCTTTCTAACCGCCTTAGCTATGGGTTACGACAAAAAAGCGCTAAGTGATTTTGACAAATTGAATAACCAAGCGTTTAAAGTAAAACTAGCTGCGTTGATAAGTAACGCAAAATCACTCTGGGTAGGCGTTGATACCGCCAATGATTTACAGGGAAAGAAATTAGCATCTTCTTGGGGGTTTTCTTTACCTGAATTAAAAAAACGTGGTGAAGTTTGGAAGTGGGCTTACCCTAAAGAGGGGGTACCGGGTTGGATAGACAATCATGTATTAAGTCGAGAGCTCGCAAATAAGCCAGAACTAAAACGTATTGCAGAGGAGTGGATAAACTTCACTATCAGTCCAGAGTTTCAAACCAGCGTGTTGGTCGAAGCCTTAGGCACCAATCCAGTTAATATGTTAACAGTTGATGCTGCTACTGAGATACAAAAACAAGGGTTTTATGCCAAATCTCTTGATGAATCTGAAGCGTTAATCGTACTTATGCCAGAGCTTGACAGGCGAACTCGTAATGGAATCGATAATTTATGGAACAAAGCATTAGAGCACTTTTCAGCAGGTTTAAAAGATACCAGCCCCCAATGAAAAACAGTAATCGACCTTTTACTGATAGCCTATCTTACACATTAACCAAAAATAGTGTGTTTGTAACACTCTTGGTGGGTTTAGCCCTCAGTTGTATTCAGATTAGTGTAGATTTTGTACGTGAACAGAATGCGATAGAACAATTTGCTTCAGAAATACTAGCGGCTAATCAGTTTGCAGCGGCTGATGCTTCCTATCATCTCGATTCATCTGCAGCTGAAGAAGTGGCGAAAGGAATTCTTCAATATCATTCTATTATATCAGTCAGAATTACTAACGAAAGCGGCAATATATTGGCTCAACTTACGTCTACTGATGATGTAGTAAAAATAAGTGATAAATATAAAATGTTCGGAGAAACTAGACGATTCGAGCAACCTCTTTATTTTAAAAACACTGAAAATATCGGTACTTTAAGTATCTACGTTGATCCCGCTTTAGCTTCTGAAGGTTTTGTCGACCGTTCTGTGTTGGTGCTTTTATCTGGGTTAGTGCGAAATATCCTTTTAGCTTTTATTTTAGTTTTTATTTTTTACAAAACAACCACAAAAAAAGTAATTGCTATTGGCGCTGCGCTTAACGCATTGGATGTAAATGATTCCAATAAAAAGTATTTACCTCAGGTTAACAGCAAGCAAAAAAATGAGCTTGATGATTTAGGTGGCTCAATTAACCGATTGTTGGACATCATTTACGATGATATACAAAAACGAGAACAACGAGAACAAGCACTCACTGCCAGTCAGAAGGAACTCACCTACCAAGCTAATCACGACGCACTGAGCGGACTTGTCAATCGTAGGGGGTTTGAACGTCATCTATCTCAAGCAATGGAAACTAAACAGACCGAAAATGCTGAGCACGTATTTTGTTACCTCGACCTCGATCAATTCAAAGTTATTAACGATACCAGTGGGCATATAGCTGGCGATGAGTTATTGCGACAAATAAGTCACATATTAAAAAAACATGTTCGAAGTCACGACGTATTAGCTCGTTTAGGTGGTGATGAATTTGGTATATTGATGTTAAATTGCAATATCGAAAGCGCCAAACGAATTGCTCAAAAACTGATTGATAAAGTCAATCAGCACCGTTTTTTTTGGGAAAACAAGCCATTTGCTGTGAGTGTCAGTATCGGTATTGCACCCATTAGTGAAAGTATTGAAAATAGTAATGACTTACTCCGTACAGCTGATATAGCATGCTATGCGGCAAAAGACGCTGGACGTAATTGTTTCCGTATCTACACAGAGAGTGTTTCTGACGTTGCTAAAATTCATGGCGATATGCAATGGGTGAATAAAATCAACTTGGCACTAGAAAATAATCAATTTTGTTTGTACGCTCAAATTATTCAACCCAATATTCCAAACGAAACCGTGGGTCTTCATTACGAAGTGTTATTGCGAATGATTGATGAGTTCGGCTCACTTATTTCACCGAATGTTTTTCTACCTGCAGCTGAACGTTATCATTTGCTGACAAAAATCGACAAGTGGGTGATTGAAAACCAATTTGCTTATTTGTCTAGGCATCCAGAACATCTGGCAGCACTTGAACTGTGCTCTATTAATTTATCCGGACCTTCACTTACTGCATCTGGCTTCCTGCAAGTAGTGATTGACTGTCTGAACTTTTACCGAATCCCGGCACAGAAAATTTGTTTTGAGATCACAGAAACGGCTGCAATCTCTAACCTCACTGATGCCACTACTTTTATTGAAGCCATGCACAAAAAGGGTTGTAGTTTTGCACTCGATGACTTTGGTACTGGATTGTCCTCATTTGCTTATTTAAAATACTTACCCGTTGATTTTTTAAAAATTGATGGTTTATTCATTAAAGGAATAGTCGACGATCCGATTGACTATGCCATGGTCAAGTCTATTCATGAGGTGGGTCGTGTTATGGGCAAAAAAACGGTGGCAGAGTTTGTGGAAAACAATGAGGTAGCATTAAAATTGAAGGAAATTGGGGTTGATTATTCCCAAGGATATGGAATTGCCAAACCCTGTCCAATTGACGAGTTAAGATTAATCTCCCCTGTTTTATCCTCCCGTAAATAAATGAAGTAATCATCATTTATTTGATGATACGTTGCCGTGCTTCCCCCCAGGACTGTTCGGTATACCAAAACTTAACGGCCGTTGTGCGAATGCAAAGTGTTGTTTATAAGCCATTGTTCAGTGGTCACCCTGATGACGCAATCTGGTTATGAGTTGATTTTTTGAGGTAAACTTTTTTGAGCTATAGCTAATGAAATAACAAGAGTTAAAGTAATGAACAACCTAGTCTTGATTGGGTGAACGAATAATGTGTATTTATCCTAGCTTCATTACTATTATTGATTGTTCTTATACCAAAACAGCTGATGAATTTAGCGTTTATTTCCATTACAATCCGCGCCTTAATTTTAGAGTGACGAATGGCGGTTATGGCAGCAATAGGTATAGATTATGGGACTTCGAATTCTGAGGTGGTGTATTTTGATGGTCATCAGCATCATTTTGTTAAGCTCGATCCTAGTCTAGAAGCAGCAAATAAGATTCGGTCCTCGGTGTTTATTTATTATAATGAAGAATTGCCGACACCTCCTATTTCTATGATTGAAGCGAAAATTTCGCAGTTAAAACGTGCCATCTCTGACAAAATTGATAAAGCCAAAGACGGCTATTACGAAGCTTCAGAACCAAGAGAGCAGCGTATACATAGCGAAAGAATCAACGAATTGCGCGCTGAATTTCATGATGCGCCTGCCTTACAAGAACGTGCTATCGAACTGTTGTTAGAAAACATGACAGTACAGGATTTGCCATTACAACAATTAGTTGAAACAGGTGAGTTTGCATTTGGCGAAGAAGGGTTTAGACGTTATTTAAAAACACCTGAAAAAGGGCGGCTTATCTATTCACCTAAAAACTTTTTAGGTGCCAACCTAGTGGCGGGTCAATATCAGGCATTTGTTGGTTTAATTGCCAAACAATTAGAGTTTTTCCGCCTAAGCGCCGAGCGGCAATTAGGTCAATCTGTTGATACTGCAGTTATTGGTCGCCCAGTACGCTTTCATGGCACTCGAGGGCAAGATGGTAACAATCAAGCCATTGATATCATGACACAAGCAGCCAATATGGCAGGGTTCAATAAGGTTGAGTTTCTTGAAGAGCCTATAGCTGCTGCATACAAAATAGAACGTACGCTTGACAAACATACTAACGTGTTAGTGGTGGACATTGGTGGCGGTACGACCGATATCTGCTGCATTAAGTTATCACCAGAGAAACTAGCCAATGTCGACCGCCAGCAAGATGTTATGTCAGTAACTGGCACACGTTTAGGTGGCATGGAATGTGATAAAAACCTGATTATAAAATCTATCGCACCAACCATGGGGCAAGGGTTATTGATGTACAACGGATTGCCAGTGCCACCCGCTTATTTTTCTGATATGTGTGCAGTAGATGATATTCCAAAGTTAAATCGCTTTTTTTCAGATGAGTATTGGCTAGATATTGCTAACACAAAATCCTTAGTTAAAGAGCCTAAGTTATTAGAACGCTTATTAGAAGTACAAGAAGAAAAACTCTCAGCTAGATTAGTCAATTCATCACGACTTGCCAAAGAGTTACTTTCTTCAAAAGATGAAATCATTTTGCCGCTGCATTACATTGAGGAAGACTACGACGTTAAGTTAAATGTTGAAGAGCTTAAGCGTTCAATGCAATCTTGGTTAGCCAGAGTGAAAAGTTTAGTCACCGAATGTTTAGAAAATAGCTCAGAGCCACCAGAAATGTTGTTTATAACAGGCGGTATGAGTTTATCGCCTATAGTCAAAAAAGAGTTATTAGATATGTTACCTGGTTTACCACTTATGGAAGGTGATGCATTTAACTCTGTATGTGAAGGGTTGGGCATTCAAGCGGCAAAGTTATCTAATAACCAGTAATCTAGTGACGATTAAGCCAGTAAAATCTAGGTCTAATCTATTGTTATCATCTCACCGTTAATTGCCTTAGCTTACACCCACAGTGAGCTAGGGCAAATAGTGTAAAGCAGGAGTAAGATTTTTAAATGGCTTATTGTGTATGCTGCACTGAACAACGACGCTAGATTTACACCTTAAATGAAAATATTTTAATCACAAAAAGTGACTGCTGATTTGATTGACAGCCAGTAATCCATCGCATTAAGAGCGTTAAAATGCGGCGCAGACCAACGCAGTTATTGTTTTAAATAAGCCCATTATCTGTGTATATATAGTGACGTGTAATGGTGCGAAAGCATTAAAACAATGATTGAAATGGAAACGTTGTTGATGGAAAAATTACAATAGACACATTGTAATAGAC
>JBLIBL010000123.1:0-9344 GCA_047633355.1 Polaribacter sp. | reverse complement strand
ACCTTGCAGTTTTAAATTCATTTTAGGATTTTTTAACACGATTCCTTTTTTAAAAAGAAATTTATGCAACTGCTTTTGTAATTTGGTTTCAGCATGACTGCTCTGTGCAACACGTAGCTTTTGTGCTTCACTAAAATGGCAGTGCACTAATAAACTGGCAGGGAAGCAATCGAACTGAACAGTGTGACTTATATGATTAAAACCATCGACTTGCTTTGCCTCTTCATTTATTTGGTCTAATACAGCCAATAACTTATTGTTCAAACGATGGCAGATTTTACTCATTTTCATACTTTATGACTTACTCAATAGGCACTAAATTAACAAGGTATATTGTAGCCTATAGTTGGAACAAAAAAATTAGAAAACGATAGAAGTTTAAAATAGATATTGAAATGTCAGCTAGCGTATCTTAGTTACCATTAATTGGGGTGATTATTACTTGTGATTTTAGACCGCTTTGAGCTTACAGGAAACACTGATTTCACTCCTTAACCAGTGTCCTATCGACTGGCAATTAAGCTACCATTGCCGACAGTCACATAGTTGAATAGGTATTACTTCAAAGTGGCTTTGGTGACGTTAGCTCTTGTTTGTTCTTTAGGTCAACTGTTAGCCAATTGCGGAAGTTAGCTTTTGAGTTGAAAAAGGCAGATCAGGGATCCTAAAGTTGCCACCTTTATTAAAAGCGTTAGTTGAAAACGGAGCAATTAATTAAGAGTAACGATTAACAATGCAGGGCAACCTCTTCTTTTTGCCTTGCGTATTTCTTTTCTAAAGGTTTGACTCCTTAGCTTTAAGAGCTAACGTGCAGTAACTTTATAGCCGTAAACCTTGCTCTATTTTTTTGTCGCTGAGCCCACGCGTGCGTACTTGTCCGAAAACTCTTTTTTATTATTCGACGTTTTGCAAAAGTAAGGAGTATTAGAGCAATCGTGAATAGTTAGGCAAACGAGGCTTGTTTGGCAATTGACTTGCTAATCCACGTATAAAACGGCTCTATCTATGGTATTAAGTACACCTAATATTGGTACTTTACGTTATTTCAATTAAATCAAAGCTTTAAAATATTGATTTTTACCTATCTAGTGTAGGCGCTATCGATTATAGGTGTGATTTTATAGGATAGGGGTGCCAAAATTCAGATTGTTTTGTTTAAGTAGTCGAACTGAGCATAAAATAAATAAAGATGAATACAATAATTTTTGTTACTGTATTGACAAGATATAGATATGGTTGTTTTTACCTATATAATTCACACAACATCAGCGACGCTTCGAGCTGCTGCCACATCAGGAAAGTTTTCTATGCACAATCCCCTTAACAAAAAAGTCGCAATCTGCCTATTGAGTTTAGTTGGTTTATCCGCATGTTCCACTGTGGCGGATGCTCCTGCAGATTTAGCTGTAAACCTTGAAACGGCGGAAGAGATGATCGATGCATTCTATTCCTTTGATGTAAACAAGCTGCAACCCTTTCTCAGTCAGGCTGGCGAAGCACAAGCTTCAATCTTGTCATATCAGGCTTGGGCTGATGGTGGCAATTACCTCGTCATGTTCCGAGGACCTTGTGAGGAAGAAGCAGATAACATCATTAGTTGCAGCATCACCGTGCAGGATGATCCAGTTGTGGCGTTAGAAACAGGGTTTAATGTCACAGATACTTTCCATCTTAAATTTGAAGGTTCGAGCATTGTAGGAGTTAAAACCAGCTCAAACGATCAGCCCATTTATTTTGAGGCGAGAAAGTGGGTTGAATCAAATCTCCCCGAAGTAATGGAAGGGCCATGCAAGCGCACTGACGGCCAACGGGAAACACCCAGAGATTGTGCAAGAGCTATGACCGATGGTTATAAGCAGTTTATGGTGGTCAAAAAAGCTGAGGCTAAAAACAGCTCCGTCTCTGTTCCAGGCTAACTTGAGCCACCTAGATAAGTTGAGCAACTGGCATATTATCGAAGCCTATGCATTTGTGTTGTTCGTAACGTTAAGTGCAAAATCAATTTTTTCAGTGTTTATTGAGTGAACTTGTCTTTGGCATATTTTTCATAAATCAAATACCTGTTTCCGGCGGTTAGCATTTCCCAACTAATTATCCCCCCCAACATACGTTCAGTGTTTAGTATTAAGCGGCTATTGCACACACGTTATAACCGAAAAGACAACTCTATAATAAAGTTAGCCAATCTTTTAAAACTGGGGTCAGGGTCAACTTAAGTCTAGTCTTTAGCATTTGATTAATTTAGAAGCTAAAAATTGAACGACTTAGTGTTGAGTTATTAGGCTAACTAATGCCACATTGCCGACCTAATTTAGACACATATTTATCACAATAAATAGTCCGCTTAGCCACCATTGTAGCCATAAGTCATAACGCTTATTTGACGCATTTGATAAAACTCTATCCCATCGTTTCTATCCTTAAGCGCATTGACAATTGTATGTACAATAGATGTTAGAAAACATTAATGTTCAAACGTTTCTCAAACTCTTCAATTAATACCGCTGGCTTCAATACTTTTACATAACCACCAAAGCCAAGTAAAAAATGCACTAACTCTTGAGTAAACTCAACTTCAACCTCTACCTTTGCAATGCGCTCTGGTACTAATTCTTTGATAGTAACTTTTTGATTAGGCGATAAAGTAGCTTCTTCTAGAAGTGATAAAGCTGGCCCAGTAACAAGCATTTCAAGATTAATATGTGTATCAGACAATAAATAACCTGTCGCATTTGAATTTAAATACCTCTTAATATCACTAGTGCAAGCTAGATTAGATTCAAATAGCTTTTCTGCATGAGTCATTTTAGAAAATTTAAATAACTGAAAGTCATGTTGGCTTAAGGCCTTACTTGCAACTAAGTAATGTGTATTCTCTCGAATAATTAAACCATGTGGGTTTAAGTAGTATTCTTTTTCATTATTTGGTCGCTTTTGATATTTCAGTTTGATTTGCTGTTGGTTTAAAACTGCATCATAAACAGTCTGCCGAACGTCCTCATTAATGGGCATAGCTGTTAAAGGAAAACCATAAGAAACAACCTTTACTCTGTCACGCCAATTCTTATACCTTTCTGAGCATTCTAATGTCTGTTCAGCTTTAGAAAAACGTGGCTCTAATTGGTTAAGTGCAACAATAGGAAGTTGAGCTAATATTTGCTCCTTAGCGATACAAAGGAGTAGAGCTTCACTTGGTAATATTGCAGGAAGTATCTCATTCGTAGAATTAACATAACACCATTTAAACCCATCAGCACTTTCTGAAGATGTCAGTCCCATAATAGTTGAAAGGTTATCAAGGTCACGTTGAATTGTTCTTAAAGATACTTCAAAGCCTTGCTCAGCAAGTTGTTGCTGTAATAGCTTTGTCAAAATAAAAGAGGGCGATTTAGGAATTAACTTAAGCATGCTAATTTGCCTAAGTGTAGTGTGACTGCTCATAAAGGTCCTTTTAACTATTAATGCACTATTGTACATTACAGTAGTAATTTTACTTTCAAAACAAAAAGTTATAAATAATAAATTGTTACGACAATAATTGTCGCCTGAAGAAGTAAAATACAGTTTTTAGAACTGTACTTTCAGGTATGGTCTATAACAGTTAAAGATCAACTTATAGGATTATATATGACCAAAAAACTAGTGATCACATTGGATGAAAAAGCTACTGAAAACTATCTAAAATTAGCAGGGCAGAAAGTGGAGGCAGAAGTTAATGAAGACTGTATGCCTACTGGTTGTGCTATTACTATCAATATTGAGCCAAGTTACCTGGAATCAACAGCTTATTTTGGTACTACAGAAATAGGGGAGGTAACTGTTGGATTAGTAACCTCTCCTCTAAAATCACATTAATAAATTAACCTATAATTTTTGATTAGCCTGAGGCAGTGAAGCATATTCATTAGCGAATCCTTGAAGAAGTATGTGTTCAAGCGCCGCGGGCGCTGTATTATTAGTAATGATAATTAGCTTTATAATTAAATCTTTTATTGGATATGCTGAATCATACCCTTTAGGTGGAACTGTTGCAGTTGTAGGCCCAAAAAAGTAATCATCTGATGTTTTAGAGAAATGATATGGGGTATTTGCCTGGAACATACGAGTTTTAATGGTATTACCTGTCAACTCCCCCTTCTTTGATATCTTTCCAGCACAACCAATATATATAGGTCGATCAGAGTCTCGTAGCCATACACTATATACACCTCGTGTTTGTGTTGAGACTGACTTCATAAATTCGGCCCTAGAGCTACCCGTATGAATTTCAAATTTAAACTGTTTCGAATAACACTCAAAAAGCTCACTAAATGTTTTACTTAATTCATTCATTGCTATACCTATCTAATTATATCTATGGCTGTAAATTATTTTATTAAAAACTAAATTTACATTTAAAATGTTGCTCTCAATCGGCTGTACGCAGACTTTAAAAAGAATAAAAACACAATTGGTATAATAATTGTTTTTAATAAAAATAAGGCGATAAGGTTCATAAAATCCATAATGTAGTTATTAAATTTTTCTGGAAGAGTTTTAATGCTATTTTTTGTATTGATAACAGAGTCGCTCATATCTCCCATCATATTTTTTGCTTTATCCCAAAAACTTTCTTCTTGTTGATTTTTCTCAACTCCAGCGATATCTTGCTCATTTACAGCATCTTTTATTTCACCAATTTCTTGAGTAAACACTTGAGAGTTTATTACCGCTTTATCGATTTCAGGGTCTAGAAACGCTTTATCAATCATAGCATTTACCCCTAAAGTCACAGCTAAAGAAAAACGAATAAATACAATGAAATAGAAAAAAGACTTGGCCTTTACTTTGAAGTTCAAAGCACCTTTTACCCACAAGGTAATAAAATATACGCAAGCACTTGTTAAAAGCAATGCATTACCTAGGCTTGAGGCCATAATCATCAATAGTGTTTTTTGTAACCCTAATGATGCTAAGGCAGTCATAATGATATGGCTGGTATATACTAAAACCTCATTAATCGGCTCGAGTACTTCACCTAGTCTTGTAGTAACAACACCTATTGAAAACTCAACACCTTTGAGTCCAGAAATTGCCGTACTTAGTGCTTTAACTGTGCCATAAGCGGCTACTCCATGAACAATCGAATTATTAACTTCTCTATGGCTATATTCATCAATCACTTTAAAAACACCAATGCAGCAAATGAAGATGATTAAAAAGCTATTGAACAATCTACTATTACTTTTCACAATATTTGAAAAATAGTTATTGTCTTGTGAACATTCAAGAGTATCTATGGGTTGTGACATGCTTACTTCCTTTAAAAAGTGTTATTAAAGTATTTGAATTAATTAGTTTAAAAAGCAGTTATTCTTCAGTGGGATTACTTTTAGCACGCAAAAGTTTTAATGCTACTCCCGTAACTATAAGTGAGAGTAACCCTAATAGAGTCACCCACTCTTTAAGATTATTAGGCATTCTAGAGACTTCAACATAGCCTTGGATTTGGATAACAAAAATGGTAATTACTAATAATATTAATGTATACATCTTAACTCGCCGTAATATAAATACTTGGAAGACCAAAGGCACTAAATTTACCTGTCAACCTAACGCCACAACCTTTACCATTATTTAAACATTGTTTTTTTGCTTTATGACTCACTTTCTCATTACCATCATAATCAATACTTAGTGTGTGTATTTCAGGAAAATCTGGTTTTATCAAGCTGAAATTATCAGAGAATGTTTTTATTGAGTCATTATGCTGAGCAATAGCAATATTCAACGTTTTAACATATTGAGACAGTAATTTGTCGTCTTGCTTTCTAATTGCATAAATATCAGTATTATTATGATCCACCCGATAAAATGAGCTTTCATAATTTTCGCAATTGGTTATATCTTCGCAATATTTTTCTACCTTTCCTATGGCTCTAATAACAAAATCACCATCAAACATTACATCCTTGGTTTTGCTATTATATAATCGAGAGTATGTATGCCAGTTTTTATAATTATCAATATTAACGACAAAAGAACCTTGATAGCTTCTAGGTAAGTCTTCTTGAGGGGTGATGGATAACACAATCCAAGAAAAGAAAGCTAAAAAAGCTAGTGTTGCAAAAGACACAAGCAATATCGAAGAAACAACAACTATGCCAATTGCATCAGAAATTTTAGAAGCAAGGTCTGAGTTAGAACCGGACATAAAAAACCCATATAAAAATTTTCATTAAGAAACCTTAGGAATAACCAGCTGTTTTATATAACTAAATATTTGTATAACAAATGTACTACATATCATTTTTAACACCAGTAGCATTTTAACTGTTACTTTTATATTTATTTAGTAATAAATTATTAAACTGTTTGAAGTGGCACATGAATGCTTTAATTCATTAATCATCCCAAATATATAAAATTAAATTTGAGTATTTGTCAGATAAAGCGGACTTCATTGCTATAAAAATTTCTTTAAACTCAGTCTCCTCTGACTCTGTACCTTCTTCAGACTCAGTACGCATGGTGAAAAAACCTTCATCATCTGACAGCGTGTTTAAAATACCATTAAGCTCAGGTAACTTTTCAGTTAAGAAAAGTAAAATATCATCTTGTTCTTTTTCTAAGTATTCGTACTTTATATTTATAAGCATGCTAAACATTTCCTTTAAAGTTTAGAGTAGGAACCTTGCCCTTTCTTTGGTTATTTTTAGCAACACAAGTTCTTAATATCAGCATTATAAATCTATCAGCGACAAATAACGTCGTCAGGACTTTAACAAAAGAGTTACCACTTAACATTTAAATTTCACGTTATATCAACAGATTAAATCAAGCGACAATATTTGTCGCTTTGAATCTTATAATAAATTGATTGCATTAAAGCAATATAAACAAACTCAGAAGACAAACTATAATAGTTTAAATTTTAAGAGACAAAATAAGGGTAGTATTTATGTGTGATTTTAAGACGACATCGGTATTAGCTGGAGACAGCATCTTTGATTCAGGGCCATACAATAAAGCTGGAGCATCAGTTATTGAATTATTAACAGCTAAAAGCAGAAATCATTATTTTGCTCAGTTAATCGCTGTAGATGGCGACGTAACAAACGATGTTGAAAAACAGTTAACTAAATACAATGGTGCTGTAGATAAGCTCTTTATCAGCTGTGGCGGGAATGACGCACTACAAAATGCTGATATCCTAAATATGCACTGTTCCACTGTTCATGAAGCAATGACTCTATTTGCCAAAATATTGAAAGGCTTTAGATCTGATTACAAAAACATGCTCAAAGTAGCTAAAAAAAGAACTAATAATGTTACAGTTTGCACTATCTATAACCAAGTACCTGGCATAGATGAAGCTACAAAAACTGCATTAGCTCTGTTTAATGAAGTTATATTAGAAGAGGCGTTTATTCATGATGTCGCTGTGATTGATTTACGGATATTATGTGATGAACATGATGACTATGCGCCTATCTCCCCTATTGAACCTTCTGGTCAAGGTGGAGATAAAATAGCTACTAGCATTCACGACTTATCGATGCTTTATCAACGTATTAGCTCTACCCCAATTTATTCCACTTTAAAAGATGCACAAAATTAAAGGTACATGCATGTGTTTAAGTACAAGCTTTTTTACCAATAGAGATAAATACATCAATGAAATGCAGCAAGCAGGTTATCTAAAAGTTTCTCAGTTAGTTGAATTATCAGGTATTTCGATGCAAACACTCATAGATGCAGGTCTTTTAAGGAGCATACATCCTTTAAAAACAACAGGCTCTGTTGTGAGTGATGAGCAAGTGACTTTTTTAGGTCAGTTATTTTTTATTAAAAGTGATTACTGCACATTCTTTAAGAGGCCATTACTAGTTAAGTTAAAAGAGTACCTTAGTAATAATAACGATATAGGTTTTTCTATTAATGAATATAACAATAAATATCATTACGATGGTTATATCCGCACTGTAGATCGAAAAGGCATTAAAATATTTTTTGAAAGTGAAAAATACATTTTAGAAGAAGTAATCATGCCAACTGACTCTTTAAACAATTCAAGCGTATTTTTTGAGCCTTCATTTGTTTTCATCGAAAGATATTTAAAAGCTTTTAATGAAAGGGTTGACCATTATTTTTTTAACAATTGCAGGTAATAAGTCCTCATGATGGTAAGTCCTCCTCCTTTTGAAAAAGTAGTTGCTAATTTTTACCAAAAATATAAAAAAGAACACAACCTTGAAACCGTTGAACTAGCTATCTATCATAATTTAGCTAGCTGGCATGATAATGGTTCAAAATCAGGTTTATTAAAAAATAAGTTAATCACTTCATTTAAAGATAAATATCCTAATATTGAATTATCTAATCCACCCTTGACGATTACCTTAGGTTTGAGCGTTCAAGAGTGGGTTTGTGGCGAAAGTGAAGATTACAGTTTTGGGAATAGCAACTTCAGTAAAGAATCAGTTGACGATATTGTTGAGGCGAGAAATAAATTTGTGAAAGCAAATAAAAAAGACATATCGCTCAAAAGGTTTACAGAATCGACTAGCGTACTTGAACAAACGATTGCATCACTATTACCAAAAGTTACTCCCTATACTCCTAAAACATGCTTTAAGAAAGAAGTACATCGACAACTTAAAGAGGTTATCAGCCAGTTTTGGGATTATTCTAGTCAAAAAAATATAACTGGGGTTAAAACCTTGCATGAAAGCTTTGTAAGTACAGTATGTGCGTTAGTTTTCAATAGTGAACATGACTTTAATCAGCGAACTGAGGGCAAAGGACTATTGGCTTATTTGTATTTATTTCAAGATATCTATTTTGATGAAAAATACAGTAAAGATGAATGTATCTCTTGGTCAATATTTATAAGAGAATTACCAAAATTTGTTAATGGGGCTGGCTCAATCAATGATATTACCTTTTGGTGCAGGAACACAATGGGAAATCACTTAATAGCCCAAGAGATGGACAATACGGAAGCACTTATCGCTAAATTAACAGATAAGCTTTGTTGTGCAAATCTTTCTTACAAAGATAAGAAAGTACAACTTGTAATCTGGTCTTATCCAAACAAAGATGACACGCTGCTAACTATCACAGTCAAGCCAAAAGAGTTTATTTTTGATGGTGCAATCACAGGACAGTTTGCTCTAGAAAATATCAATGATGCCCAAACCACTTTAATAGAACACTTTACCTGTAGTGACTAGGTATAACCAATACATAGAAATCATTATTAATTCAAAAGTCAATGACCGCTGTGGTGGCTTTGTTGCCAGTCGATAAAAGTACAATATTTAAAAGTGAGGTCAGTGTCTCCTACAAGCTCATACCCGACA
>JBLIBL010000122.1:0-9589 GCA_047633355.1 Polaribacter sp. | reverse complement strand
TGATCTTTTAAAGACTTACCTGAAATAGTTAAACCTTCTTCAATGACGAATTTTGTTTCACCTAAAGAGAGAGTGTTGCCCTCGAGAGAGGTTGAGGTATGAGTCCACAAATATCGTAATTGGTTAAGAAGAGATGATTGAATGTCTTTGTCTAATCCTTGGAGAAATGCAAAGTCTGGCATTCTATCGAACCTATAATTAGGTTTAAATATTATGCGTACCTTTGAGAGCGAGTGCCAGAATTAAAAAAGGCTCACTTTGGAGGGTGAGCCTTTATTTTTTGGTGGAGGCGGGGGGGATCGAACCCCCGTCCGCGAATCCGCTGCTCTTGGTACTACATGCTTAGTTAGTCTATATCTTAATCTCTAACAGATCCAACTAACAGGATGCTAGAAACGAGTTTGTTTAGTTTTAACGGTTGGGGAACAAACATCCTTACCCGCGAGTCTCTGTTAATGACTGTTGATCTACCTACCAGTGACGCTCAGTAGCAACAGTTAGCCTAAGCGGCTAAAGCGTAGTTGTTATCGTTTGCAACTAAGTTTTTTCAGCTAGTGTTTACGAGGTTCGCTGACACCTCGGCATGCACCTTGAGTTTTGTAATCCTCGTCGAAGCCAAGTCGCCCCCAAATAAGACTGGTTTAGATGATAACATCTACGATAAAAACCAGACTATTACTAAATTAAAGATTTTTGTGAAGTCTAAAGCAAAATGCTCTAAATCACGCTAAAATATTTATTTAGTAAGGATAAATACTCGAAAGTACAGGCGAATTATGACACACTTGATAAAGCTATGAAATTTCTATTTTATCTATTGTGTAAAAATTTGCAATTTCAAACAAAATTTGCGAGTAGGTGACCGCAAAAAAGGTGATTATGGGGCAAGATACAGTAAATCGTTGTCAGTCGGCTCAAATGAGTGATGTAGGTTGCGTGCGTGAATTGAATGAAGATGCAATATCTTCAGCGCCAGATTTTTGGATTGTTGCTGATGGTATGGGCGGTCATGCCTGTGGTGAAGTTGCTTCTGATTTAGCAGTTAAAGATATAGCTAGTGTTTTTGCTCAATCGCAATCCCTTACAAAAGCCATCCAATCAGCACATCATCGCATAATAGCCGCTGTACATGAAGGTCTTGGACAGTCTGGTATGGGCACTACTGTGGTTGCTGCATCGAGTGACAATGAAAAATATAAAATAGCCTGGGTTGGTGATAGTCGAGCTTACCTCTGGGATGCAACTAAATCGCAATTAATCCAAGTTTCCGAAGATCATTCTTTAATGGTGCGTTTGATTAATGCCGGTTTATTAACGGTTGATGATGCAAAAACACACCCTCAGCGTCATATGATTACTCAATGTTTAGGTTCTACTGAAATTGAAGATGTAGAAGTGGGCGTATATGAATGTGAATGGGAAGCCAATCAACAATTAATTTTATGTAGTGATGGTTTAAGTGATGAGCTTGATGACAACGCCATTACTGAAATTATGAATAATAAAAAATCGATTGAAGAAAAAACGCAACGTTTGGTTAATGCAGCTAAACAAGCTGGTGGACGTGATAATGTCAGTGTTATTATAATTAGTTCACCCATTATAAAACGATTAAGTTTTATAGAGAGAGTTAGAGCACTGTTTGGCGGTTAGTTTTAATTTATACTTTTAAGAATTAAATTAATGAGGTAATACCATGTCTGCTAATGACGATGCATCAAAAATGGGACCTCAAGGCACTCAATTATTTGAAGTCGATGAAATTAATAAAATGGTTGCTAAACAGATTATAGAGTCTAAATCTGAAAATGCTGATATGCCTGCATTGATAGGAATCAGTAGTGATGTTGTTGGTAAACAGTATATTTTACGAAAAGATAAAAATGAAATTGGGCGGCGTCCATCTAGCGATATCGTTTTGACCGAGTCAAGTGTTTCATCGATGCATGCACAGGTAATTTTGTCAGAAGGTGAGTGGAAGGTTTTAAATTTATTATCATCTAATGGAACCTTTGTTAATGGTGAAAAAGTGGTAAGTCAAATACTCAAAATGGGTGACATGATTGCTTTTGCGGGCAGCGAGTTTGTTTTCTCTTTAGTTGAAGATGATGAAGTGCAAGAAGAAGTTTCAAGCAGCAATAAACTAATACCAATGCTTATTGGAGGCGTGATTATCGTTATCCTGTTGCTTTGGTTTTTATTTGATTATTCATAACTTTGAAATAATTAAAAAGTAAACCTATAAAAACACCTTATAAAAATGTCTAATGAAGTTGAAAATAATAAAGCGAAAAAACTCAAAAGAGAAGAATCTTTAAGAACGTCACAGAAAAACATTTCTAAGAACAAAATAACACCCTTCCAATCAAAAAATAGCACTAAACGTCAAGTTTTCACTAAGAAACAAACTGAAAAATTGGAAGCAAATGTAATCAAAAATAAGCCTAAGAGAAGAGAATTTGTGAAACCACGAATTCTTGGGCGTTATCGTATTTTAGAAGAAGTGGGTCGTGGTTCTACCGCGTTTGTCTATAGAGCATTTGACCCACAACTGGATAGGTTTCTAGCGATAAAAATGTTACGCCCACATTTAGCTCAGAATAAATCCTTTAGGGAAGCTTTTGTACGAGAATCGCGTTTGGCCGCTCAATTATCTCACCTCAACATTGTTACCATTTATGATGTAGGGATCACTGATGAGATTCCTTATATTGCAATGGAAATGTTGGAAGGTGTTACGCTTGATAAAATATTAAAATTCAAACATAAATTGGACTTGAAAACGGCGCTAAATATAGCTGGTCAAATGACGCTCGCATTGGATTATGCACATCAACAAGGCTTGGTACATAAAGATATTAAACCGGCAAACATTCTAATATTAAGAGACAAAAAAACAGCGAAATTAACGGATTTTGGTATTGCTCAAGCAATTGATAATTTAAACAGTGAACGAGGAGAAGAATTAAATACTCAAAAAAAGCCAAGAAGAAAAAAAGTGATTGGTACCCCTGAGTATATGTCACCGGAACAAGTGATGGGAGATGCGTTGGATCACAGGACTGATCTCTATTCAATGGGCGTTTTACTGTTTAGGATGATATCGGGTATGCCACCTTTTGTGGCCGACGAGTTGAGTCATTTGTTTAGACAAATTTTAAAGAATAAGCCTCCAGGTTTAATGGTAGAAAATGAGCGTTTAAAAGATGAAGTAAAAGATTTAGTTAGAAAACTGTTACAAAAAAATCCCGATAGACGTTATCAAAGTGCGACATTACTTTTGTCCGACATTAGAAAAATCACTTATCAACTAGAAAGTAAAAAAGAAAAAAAATCGACTAACCTTCGCTCGCTTACAATGACTTGGACCTTGATTATGTCTGGCCTTGTATTTATTTCTATGTTAATAGGTTCTATCGTTGTCTATTGGATGCAGTATAAAGCACTTACAAGTTCGACCTATGAACATGGTATTTCTATTGCTCGGATGATTGCATTTCAAAGTGCGGATTCAATATTATTAAATGACCAACTCGGTTTACAAGTGATATTAAAAGACAATGCCACCAATCAACAGTTAAAACAAATTTTAATTATCGATAAATCAAAAAAAATAATTGCATCGAGTAACGACGAACTATTAGAACAGCAATTTATTGTGCCTGATAATAATTTAATTATTAAAAATGACACGGTATCAAAATCAGAAAAAGGAAGGGTTTTTGATATTCCTTCAAGTGATAACGATAAAAGCGCAATTAACCTGTTTTCAGTTCTTCAGCCTATTCATTTTAGTGGAAAAGAATTAGGTGAAATTTACGTGACATATTCTTCTGAACCAATGTTTAAATCTTTAAGGACGACATTGATCACAATGGCTTTAGTTATGTTGGTGACATTGATCGTAGTAGCGACTGCGACACTATTATTAGCGAGAAAAACTTCTAGAGATTTTGACCGCATTAATAAAGGGCTAAAAAGATTAAGTAATGGTCAAATTGATGTTCGTATAATGAGTGAAAGAAATGATGAAGTGAGCGAAGTGTTTGAATCATTTAACCAGCTGGGTCATTATTTAGAAGAGTTTTTTGAGAGAGATTTAAAAAGAGAAAAATCAAGTACGCAACAGTTTGAAATCGTTAAAGTTAAAACTTCTGCTAACGCCGTTGATAATGATGAAACGGTAGAAGTGAGCATAGAACATTAAAATTAATTGTTTATATTGATATATTTAGCTAAGAGTCAATAAACCTTAAGAGGTCAATATGTTAGACAGTAGCAACTCCAATATTCTCTTGCTTTCGATACTGACAATATCACTTATTTTAACATTTTATTTTTTGGTCGGTTTTTTTTATCGTGTAAGGAAATTGAAACTATTGGGTGCGTCAGGAAAACTGACTAACACTTTAATCTTTGGATTATTAAGTACGTCCCTTTCATTTTTTCTATTAGGCATTTCTGGCTATCATTCATTAACTTATGAAGAGCTACTTGCAGAAATTGAAATCACTCCTATTGAACAGCAAAAATTTAAAGCTATATTGCGATATAAAGATGGAACAGAGTTAGATTTTGAATTGCTGGGTGATGAAATTGAAATACAGGCAAATATACTTAAGTGGAAATCATGGTCAAATATATTGGGGTTAAGAACATCCTATAGGCTCGACAGAGTGGTCGGGCGATACTCCAAGCTATCCGATGAAAAAAATAAAAAACGTAGTGTCTATTCTTTGACTGATGAAAATAAACTTGATATTGCAAGTTGGAGAAAACAGTATGAATATTTGAATTTTTTATTAGATGTAGAGCATGGATCTGCTAGTTTTGTTTCAGCAGAAAAATCACAAAAATATAATCTTGTTGTTACAAACGATGGATTAATGCTTCGCCCAAAAAAACGGCATTAAACATTATTTTTTAACGCTCGTTGCTTACGAGCCTCCTTTGGATCAATGATTAAAGGTCTGTAGATTTCAACACGATCGTTATCATAAAGTGGATCGCTTAATTGGCAGCTTCTACTAAAAATACCCACTTTATTTATTGATAAATTAATTTCAGGGTAATAGTCTAGAATTCCCGATTTTTGAATTGCTATTTCTACACTTGTTTCACTATCGACAGATAAACAGAATAATTTTTGTTCCTTTGACTTTGCATAAATAACTTCAATATTTAATTTAGGCTTGTTTTCCAACGTATCTAATTTTTCCAACTTATCTAACCTGCCCATCACTTGCATAGACTATTTTTGCTCTTTCGGTAAATGCCGCAACCATTGATTGAACGAGTTGATTAAATATTTTAGAAAAAGCCATGTCAGTTAGCCGGCTTGAAAATTCAAAGTGTAAATTTAATTCTATTTTAGAGGCTTGATCGGACAACGGTATAAAATCCCATGAACCAGTTAAATATTTAAATGGCCCATTGACTAAAGCGAGGTCAATTTTATTATTTGGATGTAACTGATTACGAGTAGTAAATGATTTAGAAAATCCACCTTTCGATATTTCTAATTTTGCAGTAATGAAACCTTGCTCTTTTGAAAGCAAAATACAATTAGAGCAAAATGGAACAAATAATGGGTATTTTTCTACATCATTAACCAAATTAAACATTTGTTCACTACTAAATGGAACTAAAGCGCTACGACAAATGTTGGTCATAGGTTCTTTAGTCGCTCTAAGAGTTTGAGTGTGCGCTCATGATATTTCATTGCTAGCGAGTTTTTTTCATCAATCAATAGTATCAAGCTCCAACTGGTGAGAGCATCGTCCAGTTGTTGTTTTTTACGAAAAATAATCGCTTCTTCATGTAGTTTGTTGATTAATTTTTTTTCTGTTTTAATGGTTCGTTTGAGGTTATTTTCAAAACCTTTGATTGTTTTTGCTTTGACTAGTTTTTTTGCTGACTCTCTATAACTCTTATCTTCAAATAATAAAAGAAATTCATCTATAAAAATATTTTTCTCATGTTGACGTATGAAATTTTGATAGGCCGGTAATAATAGTTTTCGATTAGTATTGTTTTTGATGACAACTAAGTTTTTTATCGTCAGTTTTCTTTCAGGGATAGTGATAGCTTTGTCTGCAATGGCTGATAAAGTTTTTTGCTGCATAGAGAGTAAAGCTTTGTGATCATTCTTTAAAATAAAGAGCTTATTCATTTGCTGTAACGCTCGTTGGTGTTGGTCTATTTTTATTGTTGATTTAATCAAAGCAATATTTGCTTTTGAACGACGCTTTTCTTGTTTTACTAAGGGGCTCGACTTTAAAACTGGAACTCTAATAATTTGTCCAGCCTTGATTAAAGCCGGATTTTTAATTTGATTGGAGCGAGCTAAGCTGACAAAGTAGATTGCATTGCCTAGCCATGTTTTAGCGATTGACCTTAAGTTATCTGTCCCTTTCACTTTATAATCATGATAACGCTTGCTTGGAAATATTTTGTCGATATTTTTAGTGAGTTGTCTGTGAATTAAATTGGCTGTTTTATGTTTAGAGTTGAATCGCAGTACTCGATTAATACTCTCGCTCGCTTTTTTATTATCGCCTTTCTCTAATAATGCAATGGCTCTATTAACGCTTTTATCTTGATTGTTAATATCTTCTAAAGCCAAATCATCCAAAGACGCCTTATTAGCCGAGTCTTGTTTGTTTATTTGACAAGCAAACAAGCCACATGCCAATATTAAAACAAAGAAAATCTTTATTTTAAATTTAATGGGTTCTGGTTTTAAAAAGACGCTATTCATTTAAAGAAACTCAATCATTTCTACTATCTTTCATTATTCGACTTTTATCTTTATCCCACTGTTTTGATTTTTCTGCAGCTCGTTTATCGTGTAGTTTTTTTCCTTTCCCTGTAGCTATCTTTATTTTAACCAAGTTTCTAACCCAATAAAGAGACAGAGGTACGATTGTGTAACCGCCTTTATTCATAGCGTCATGGAGTTTATTCAATTCTGAATGGTTTAATAGTAGTTTCTTATTACGAGTATTCTCTATGACATTATGAGTTGAAGTGGTATTTAAAGAGGCTATATGACAGGCGTGCAACCATGCTTCACCTTGATGAAGTATGATATAGGCATCGCTCAATGTGACCTTCGATTCGCGCATAGACTTAACTTCCCAGCCTTGTAGGGCGAGTCCAGCTTCAAAGGTTTCACCAATTAGATAATCATGGCGAGCTTTACGGTTTTGAGCAATCGTATTGTCCGGCGATTTTTTTTTCTTTGCCATCGGTGACTTCTAAAGGTAAAACTGAATGGCTTGAATTATAGAGTCTGGGTGTTGGTTAGTCTAGGAAGAGAGTCAAAATATTAGACTCCCTCGTTGAAAAAGGAGTCATTATGAATGATTGAACGAAGATTGAAAGCTTTGCTATCTCAACAACTGATTGACTTTAGCTAAATCGCCTTCTGTTAGTAGCCCTGTTGCTTGTTTTAGTTTCAACGTATTTAGAACATAATCGTATCTTGATCTTGCATACTGACGCTTCGAGTCAAACAATATTTGGGTTTGTAATAATACATCAACTATTGTCCGCGTACCCACTTCAAAGCCTGCTTGGGTTGCTTCTAAAGATTTCTCTGAGCTGATGACTGCTTGTTTAAGTGCATTGACAGAGCTTACATTAGCTACAACACCAAGATATGAACTACGAGCCTTACTTACAGCGAGGCGTCGAGCTGACTCTAAACTGTGTGAAGCCTGTTGATAGAGGTGTTGAGATTCTTTGACTTGTGCATTTGTTCTTCCACCCGAATATATAGGTACATTTAGGTTGAGGCTAATCGAACTACTTTCTTGATCTCCATCACTATTATTAGTTGTTGATGGAAAAAGCTGGCCAGCAAAAACTTGAGAGCCAGAAGATTCTGAATCATTGTTTCTGTCAGAGTAAGAGGCGCTTAAACCAAGTGTAGGGTAGTGCCCTGATTGTGAAATAGAAATATTTCTTTTCGCGATATCTAGCCCAACTTTAGAAGATTTAATATCTATATTGTTTTCTTCAGCTTCTTTTACCCAAGTCTTTATTGTTTCAGGTTGTGGTTTACTTAAAGAGATTGATTTTTTAAGTGTTAATAAATCGTAGTGATAAGCGCCTGTGATTAATTGAAGTAATTCATGTGTATTGTCTAAAGTATTTTGAGCGGCAATTTGATTAGCTAATGCTCTGTCGTAACGTGATTGTGCTTCTAATACGTCAGTGATTGCGATTAAGCCAACTTCAAAGCGTTGTTTAGTTTGTGCTAGCTCTTGAGATACGGCCTTGGTTTCGGCTTTTGAAAATTCAACGCTGTCTTTTGCCGCTAAAACGTTAAAATAAGCCTCCGCAACTCTGATGATTAGTTTCTGTTTAGCACCTTCATGAATAATTTTTGATTGTAACTCTCTCTTTTCGGATTGTTTTAGGCTTAACCAGGTTGAATGATTATAAATTTCCTGACTTAGATTAATTGAATAACCTGAAGATGTTGAATCAGATGTTCCCGAGCTGGCATTTGACCTTGGTACTGTTTCATCTACTGCCGTTAATGGATTATCTATTGCGCTAGTTGTTGTTGTTTCATTTTCTGAATCACTTGAACTTTTTGAGTAACTTAGGCTTCCCGATATTTGAGGTAATAACCCAGCCATACTCTGATTAACTCTTTCACTTGAAGCTCTTATACCAGCTTCACTAGCAAGGTATGTGGGGTCACTATCTTTGGCTAACCGATAAATATCTAACAGATTATCAGCCATCACATTGACAGATAAAATAGACGCAATAAGCGTTACACTAATTATTTTAGATTTGTTCATTCATATTCCTTTCAATTTCAAGGGAGCTTTATTCAGAGTTATTTGTTTTGCTCTTTGTGGTGTGTTGGTATTGTAACTCACCTAGCGCGAACTTCTCATAGTTAAAGTATGAGAAGATTCTACATTTTGTAATAAGATATGTAAAAAAGAAGCTAAATGAGCTTTTTAAAACTCAAAGCGATTGGTTTTTTTGACGTTAATCATTGCATGGGTGTCGATCGGAAAAAGGTGCTCATGTTGCCATTGGTTGTTGCTATCAAGCTGACTTAGTGCAGCAACGAGCCCAACTTTTTGACCGACATTATTTTCAATAATAGATACAACTCGTCCACATTCATTAATGTTTCTTTTCAAACTTTCAGGCAGATCGGGTAAAGCGGAGGTAATTAAAATAGCGTCGTAGGGGGCTTGAGCCATCCAACCATCGCTTGCATCACCTTCTTCTATGAGCACATTTTCTAGCCCGAGTTTTTTATGAATTTGTTTGGCTTTAACGACGAACTCGCTAATTATTTCTACACTAGTAATACGCTTGGCTAGTTTGGATAATATTGCACTGGAGTAACCGCTACCGGTACCAATTTCTAACACTTTATCTTGGTGTGTTAATGCTAATGCTTGGATCATGCGGGCTATTTCTCTAGGGGCAAGCATTGTTTGATTGTGACCAAGTGGCAATTGAGTATCTGCATAGGCTAAACCACGCTGGTCGTCGGTAACAAAACTCTCTCTATCAAGTCCTGCCATAGCGCCTAGTATCTTGTCATCAA
>JBLIBL010000121.1:0-9614 GCA_047633355.1 Polaribacter sp. | reverse complement strand
ACTTATCAATCAACTCCACGTGGAGCAAGGTTACTTGGACCTATAGACCAACCAAATTATTTTATCGCGAGTTCTGGTCTTAATAGCAACGTGTTAGATATGGCAAAATGGTTAAGTGCTTTGCTAAATGGACAGCTTCTTTCGAAAAAGATGATGCAACAGATGTGGGAGCCGCAGTCACTCAATAACGGAGCAGTCAGTCGTTTCGCTAATGGATGGGAATACTCAAGCCGCGACGGTGTAATAGCCGTTGGGCATGGAGGGGGTGGCAGAGTGGATGTTCGTCATTTTTACAGTGAAAAGGATGATGAAACTTTGTCTGTTACCTATTTTGCAAATGGTGGTGAGAAAAATTATCAACCTAGAAATATATCCCAAGACATTGCCGATATTGTTGTTGGCGGGCCAAAAATTAAACTGCTTAGTCTTAAACAAAAAATATATCAACAAGTCGCTAAAGCAAATTGGAAGGGGGCATTGAAGCACTATCAAAAATTTGTCAGTGATAAAGATACCAAAGACCTTTCAACAGAAACAACTGTTAATCTACTCGGCTATGATGTTCTCTCCCGCTTTGGTGCCAGTAAAGCTAAAGTTATTTTTGAGCTTAATGTCGAGCGTTATCCGAACTCGGCTAATTGTTATGATAGTCTCGCTGAGACCTATTTGATTTTAGGTGACAAAAAAGAGGCTAAAGTTCAATATAGTAAAGCGTACAAATTGAACCCGACTGAACGGGTTAAAGACATTATTAGTAATTTAGATAGGTAATGGTGCGAAAAAAAACTCTCAGGATCAAAGCTAATTGATACACATGTTAATGTCCGCAATATTGGGGTAAAACCAACTGACCTTTAACGGACAAAGCATTGCACTTACAGTTTTTAGCTTCTGTAACCGGTGAGTGTCTGTCCTTGTTTTGACTTGGAGTCAAATTAGTTTTTAAAATGCCAAAACTTTAATAAATACTTAAAACGAAAACATACGAAAGAATTCATTAAAAATAGCTTCAATTGTTACCGGACTGTTGCTGTTTCTTATTAATGCTGCTTATGCCGCAACAGACCACAACTCATCAAGATCAAATAAAACATCACACACACCTGCATCAGAAGTGTCTAACGAAACAGAAGACATGCTAAAAGATGTGAGTAGTAACGCTTCTTCTATAGCACGCCAAATGATCCGTATCGATCAAAAAGATGGTTATACAGGCGAGTATGAAGTGACTGTTGATGTTGGTGTATCTATTAAGCGTGTACTCTCTCCTAATGGAGTGAGCACACAAAAATAATAATTAATGGGATCAGATTCGATTGAAACCTGTTAGTTGGTTAATGGCCGAAAGCAGTCCAAAAAATAGCTATTGATTGTCTTTGTCGGTTAGCTGCAAAACACCGGGTCTTGAATAATGGCCTGCTGAATCAAAGGTTTGGCGCTTTTTCCTACCTTGTTGATGATCAAGTTCTGCAACATAACAACAAGGGGAAGTGCCTCTTTATCAATCAATAAAATAAAGCGAGAGATAACAGAAGGGCATTGGCAAAAAGAGTTAAAATGGATTGAAAAAAATTTAATGCTGTAAAACGGGATTGACCCCCATATTTTCGACCCCCACATTTTCCCTGAGTTATATAAATTAGCATATGGTATTGGACGAGATTCAAAGTGATCTAGCATTTAAACCAATTCCAAAGTAAGGTGTAAGAGCGTTATTATTAAAATTGTAAAGTTCACTAATGAAACAATCTATTGTACACATCGCAATTGTCGTTAAAGATTATGATGAAGCGATTGATTTTTATGTTAACAAATTGAAGTTTGAACTTATTGAAGATACCTATCAACCTGAGCAAGATAAACGTTGGGTAGTTGTTTCTCCTCCAGGTTCAAAAGGAGTGACGTTACTCTTGGCACGGGCATCTAAATCTGAGCAAAATAGTTTTGTAGGTAATCAAACAGGTGGAAGAGTGTTTCTTTTTTTAAATACTGATGATTTTTGGCGAGACTATAACCGAATGCTGTCTGAACATATTAAGTTTGTAAGAGAACCTAAAGAGCAAGATTATGGCATTGTTGCAGTATTTGAGGATCTGTACGGCAACCTATGGGATTTACTGCAATTAAAAGAAGATCACCCAATATCGACCAGAGCCATATAATAAACACAAAAATATATTTATGTTTTGAGAGAGTTAACTTTAATACTGTAAATTTACTTAGCGGTATTTCTGCCTTCGACAGTTGCCATTAGCGCCTTTTTACGATCCAAGTTATCCTGTGTCCATGTCTTTTCATAATCGTAAAACTCATTCACAACTAGGTTATTTGCGGGTAAATTTACCCATGGTTGTTTAGTCGATGTAAATATATGAACATCTGGTGGTAGTTGATCTGGATCATCAAGCGTTCCAACACGTATGAAACGAATAAGCTCTTTTATGCCTCCCATAAAATAATTACTCCACACCGCTATTTTGCATTTTGGACAGCGAGCGATTATTTGCCCTTTACCACTGGGCGATGGGATCGACTCTTCAGATACATCACCTTTGATAAGCTCTACATCTACCGCATCAAAAAGTGCATTTAAAGCGAATGACGCACCTGTCTGCCGTTGACACCAACGACAATGGCAACAATGAACTATAAGTGGTTTTGAGTTTATCCGATAACGGACATGGCCGCAGGAGCAACCCCCATCTATAACTTGAGTTAGTGAAGTCATTATTTATTGGCGGCCTCTTGTATTAGAAGGTAATGGTGCATTGGATTAATGTCATTAAACAACTAACGACTGATGTTATTATCCCATTTCGGCCATAACCTTGCCAACGTTTGCTAAAACTTCATTGTGTTCTTTTGTGGGACTAAAATCGATAAACTTCAAGTCCTTGTCAACAATTGCAGTATGGCCAGATGGAGCATAAAAAAGATCCCCTTCCTCATACACTTCTTCGCTTCCATCATCATAAACAAACCGAAACGCCCCTTCAAAGATATAGCCCCAGTGTGGACAATGACAACTATCGTTCGGTAACCCTTTTAATAAGGGAGTGAAATCCGTACCCTTTGGAAGCTCATGATAAATAACATCCATATCCCCAAACCCCTCCATTTTACGCATTGTCGTTCCTGGACTTTCCATTATTACCGGAATATCTTCTTTTTTGATTTTCAAGTCGTTCTCCTTGTTCTATGATGTTGATTTTTGAAAGCAACATTTCACATACAGGTTACAACAATTAGTTTTTGCTAACAATTATCAAAAAAATGAATGATAATGTGCAAATTTGCACAGAGCGAGGTTGTTACGATGAACTGGGATGATTTAAAAATAATATTAGCCATTTCACGATGTGGCACTATGAGTGGTGCAGCAAATCAATTAAATGTACAACACTCTACGGTATCTAGGCGTATCAAGGCTTTTGAAAAACAACTAGGTACCAATTTAATCAGGCGCAGTAAAGGCTCCTACGAACTGACCAAAGCAGGAAGTAAAGTTAGAGATGCGGCTCGCAATATTGAAAAGGAAATCCTTAGTGTCGATGGCGCGTTATTAAGAAAAAACGATCCTTTGATAGGCAAGCTGCGCATAACAACCATTAGCAGTTTAGCTTCAACCATATTAATGCCTATGTTTAGTGCTTTTAGTAAAGCTTATCCACAGATCGATTTACATATCATGGTGTCAAACAGCACCGCTAGTCTTGCCAATAGGGAGGCAGATGTTGCCATCCGATTAAGTCATTCGCCACCTGAGTCATTAATAGGTAAACATGCCGTTACTGTTTCTTCTACTGTGTATGGTAGTTCTGACTATCTAACAAAACACAATAAAAATGATTTAAAGTGGCTGGGTGCAACTTGTTGTGATTATCACAAGACTTGGACCAAAGAATCTTGTGATATTAGAACACATCAGTTTAACATTGATGATGCGCTACTAACATCTGCAGCTCTTCGCGAAGGACTGGGAGTCTCTTATCTTCCTTGTTGTATAGGCGATACCGATCCAACACTAGTACGATATTGTGAGCCCGATCCACGGTTTGATTTAGGCCTATGGATTCTTATACACACTGAATCAAAACACAACGCACGTATATTGGTTTTTCGCGATTACATGATAAGTGCAATAGAAAAACAGCAAAATACTTTTACAGGTAAGATGAAAGAGTAATAGTAACTCCAAATGTGGCCTACCTAAAAACGAAAGTATCGCTTCGAATAGTGCCAATTAGACTTGAGTTAAATTAGTCGCTAATCCTGCATGCTATTAAATAATAGTAAGAAAGTTACCATCTCATTCACGAATGATGGCACTGCTTGTCTAGTTAGGCTAGACCATTACAGTCGTTATTGATATACATAGTCAGTAAATAAGAGGGACTCAATGATGTTTTTCCCTACTTCGGCTTCTAACACTGCTGCAACACTTTCTTGAGCTTTTTGCCTCAGACCTTCTCGTTCAGAAAAATCTTGAATGGTCTTTTTATCCTGGCGATTGAAAAAATCAATTAAATTATCTTGAATAAGGGGGGAATGTAACTCTACAAGCTCAAGGTTTTCCTGACCTTTCACTGCAAGGTTTATTTGTACGACTACATAGCCTATTTTCCTTCCGGTGCTCTGATAAAAAGTTAGGACTTTAGGGTCAATATCAAAATACATTAGAGGAATAACTTCTTGCTCCTCACTTTCCTCCTCCTCTACTACTACTTCTTCAGCATAGGTTGAAGGAGACATGATAAATACTAATAAGCTAATAACTAGTATAAGAAAAGTTTTTTTGGTTGAATAAAGCCGTTTCCAGTAGTTCATTAGATCGTTTTGTTCTATTTTTAATAGTTTTAATGCGGTTTTAATATCACTATCCATTTCATCGTCTATGAGGTGAAGTGTTTTATGTTTTAAGTGTAGACATAATTTTATAAATAAGTAAAAAAAATCTAAAGGATTTCTTATACAGTTCGATAACAATATTACGTGAGTGGTAGTTTGTGTCTCTAAAGACTTAAAACGCTAGTTTGGAACGCAACACTTGAAGTAGCAGTCTATTTAGAAATTGAAGGTTTAAATTCAATATTAGCTAGCTAAGCATTAAGCCATAGAGCGTTACAATTCAAGAGGTATCTAATGAAAAATAATTTGATTATAAAGTCAGGTCTTGCCGCGAGTTTACTAAGTTTTGTTTTAATTTTACCTAATCAAGCTAAGGCTGACAGCATGCAACGCTTAGCGGAAAACCTATGTGAATATGCCAAAACTGATAATAGAGGAAGTATGCGCAAAAAGTTAAAAGGTGCGAGCATAAAATTAAAGTCAATTTACTCAGGATTAATTTGTGGTAGAGGTGGTTCGTTGATGCGAGTAGCGGTTGAAAATGATGCAATTAATGCGGCCAAGTTTATAGCTTCAAAAGCCGGTAGAAAAAGCCTAGCGAAGGTTGAAAAAGATGGAAAAACAGCTCTTCAGTTTACAGAAGGGTTAGTCGCAGCAGGAGATTCTAGCAAACAAGCTTTTGTGGCGCTGATTCAAGATAAAATGTAGAGTGTTCCTAATTTAGGCACTCAAACAATTTACAAAATGGGCTAGTCGATGATACGTAATTAATGGCTTTGTCTCTTGGCCTTTTTACTTGAGTACTGCTGTCTTAGAACCAGTAAAAGTAAACCTGCAATCAGCTAATGGCATTTTATTTTGTTTTATTTGATTTTTTATAATCTAAGTGTTATTTTTTATTCCCATTCATCTTCGAGCTCATTTTCCAAATGATGCATGTGTCTATCTAGTTTATTTAGAAGATGATGTAGTTGTTCTTTTTCCTCGGCTGAAAAACATGATTCAATTTGTTCGCCGGTTTCAATTCTTTTGGGCGTGATGCGGTCATGAAAGTCTGCGCCAGCTTGTGTAAGGTAGATTAAAACTTTTCGCCGATCTCTTTTTGAGTTTTTTGTAGCAACAAATTGTAATTTTTTTAGAACTTTTACTGCTCTGGTTACTGTTGCCGCATCGGTTCGCAATGCTTCCGCCACATGACGATTAGTTAATCCACCGTAACTACCTAAAACAGAAATAACGCGCCATTCTCGCTCACCAATTTCAATCCCTGTTTTTAAAAGTAAATCAGACAATTTATGCCCCGCTTGAGACATTTGAGCGGCTAATTTATACATTCTGTAGGGTAAAAAGGATTGTAGATCTAAAGTGAAATTAACCTTACCTATTTCTTCAATTAGCTTGTTGTCCACATTTTCCTTATTCACAATTATTTTCCTAAAAGCTAATTAATTTCATTTAAGTATCACTTAAATTTTAATATCATTTCCGCAGCATCACAATGGCAGCCAGATCCACATACAATGCAGTCATAGCCATTTTGTCCATCTTCAAACCACCTATTTGGGTGCTTACTAACAAGCTCGCCGCCGCAACTAATAAAATAGCGGTAAGCGAGATTGCCAGGGCTTTGCATCCAAGTGTGGCATACGCCAGCTACTGCGCCCATCTGTTTTGTTACTTCGATTGAGGCTTCTAGTAAATGTCGTCCAACCTTCTGTCCTCGGTAGTTTTCATCAACTGTATTGCATTTAAAGTAACATACTTTTTCTTTATCTATTGCCCATAAATTAGGGCTACACCATTGATCAACATCCCATTTTTTCGGCGCAAAAGTCAGTCTAAAACCAACTAGCTTTTCATTATCATAAATAACAAAGCTGCAATTTAAATTATCTTGAATGCTTTTATCCAAAATTTTTTGAATCGCATCTAGATCTAAATAACCGTCGCCGTGAACAGTGTTACCTAATGCAATCACATCTTCAAAGTGTGATGGCTCTAAGTTTTTGAGTTGCAAATTTTTTTTGTTTGTTTGATTCATTACTAACCTTGTTCTGATAATATCTGTCTATTCAATATATGATGTATCCGCTATTCTGTCTATCCGTTTGGGAAAATATTTATGTACGACCCGTTAAAACATCATTCTCCTGGAATTGGGGAAAATTATCCTAATAGTTATTGGTTCAATCACTCTGGTTTGACTCCAAACCGACCTCATAAACTACAAAAAGATATTAATGTTGATGTAGCGATCATCGGTGCGGGCTATACCGGGCTTTCTTGTGCTTACCATTTAGCGACAGAGCACAAGATTAAAGCACATATACTAGAGGCGAATCAAACTGCATGGGGTTGTAGTGGAAGAAATGCAGGTTTTATTCTAAAATCAACGGGTAGAAAACCTTATTCGCGAATGGTAAATCAATGGGGTGAGTCGGTTGCTAAAGGTATATATAATGAAGCGTGCGAAGGTGTTGAAACAGTTAATCATCTAATTAATAAAGGGATAGATTGTGATCCCCAAGCAAAAGGGTATATTAGGGTTGCTCATAAGTCCAGTATGGTTAAACCGTTACAAGAGCAAGCAAAGTTGCTTAAACAGTTATTTTCCTATGATGCGGAATTTATTAGTCAGAATGAATTAAAAACAAGCTATTTTGATAGTCAACATGCCTATGGAGCCATTCGTTTTAGTGATGGATACGGTATCAATCCGCTAAAATTGGCGTTGGGTTATCAGGATTTAGCCGTTCAGGCGGGTACTAAAATTTTTACGGCGAGTCCCGTAGAGCAGGTGATCTCTCTTGACCAAGCTAACTCAGATAAAAACAGCTATAAACTGATCACGCCAGAGGGTATTGTTACAGCCAAAAAAGTGGTGATTGCAACTAATGGTTACACGCCCAATGAATTTCACTCTTCAATTAATAGCCGCATGTTGCCCGTTCTTTCACAAATAATCGTTACTCGACCACTGACTAATACAGAGATGAGTCAATGCAATTTTATAACTAGTAATGTGGTAATGGATACTAGAGCTTTAAAATATTACTTTCGCAAACTGCCAGATAACCGGCTACTTTTTGGTGGTCGCGGTGCAATTAATGGAAAGGATGCTGAAGATCCCTACTATGCTAATCGTTTATTAACAGTGTTAAAAAGTAGCTTCCCCGCTTTATCTGAAACTAAAATTGATTACTCTTGGAGTGGCTGGATTTGCATGGCTCTTGATGATTTGCCTCATATCGTAAAGGGTGATAAGAATGGCAATCTTTTTTACAGTGCGGGATATTGTGGAAATGGTGTCTCATTTTCAGTTCAAGCAGGAAAGCGTTTGGCACAACAAATTGCAGGGCAAGCGGTGCCTAATTTGCCACTTTATAATCAACATTTACCTAAATTTCCACTTCCTGCATTTCGCAGAATAGGGCAGTGGGGTTATTTTCAATATGGAAAAATTAAAGATCGCTGGCTTTAGATTGCTTATTTTCAATAAAAGGCCGGGCTTGACCAGAAAAATAGGCTTTTAAAAGGGGTGAAAGCGCTTTCGCTGTAATTTCTTTCCAATAATTGCCACCTAAAGTGTAGTTAGTCACTTTAAGGTTATTGGGATCATCGTTTAGCTCCCAAAAGATAGGGATTGGTGTTTTTTTAATGCTTAATTCAGCAAAGTCCTTTTCCCACTCATCTCGGTCAAGGCGAATGATGTAGACTCCCTGATAAGCACTTTTCATTAAGGGATCTTCTGTCTTTGTTCTTAAACGTTTACATGGACTACACCATTCAGCGGTTATTTGAATAAAGATTTTTTGGTTTTTGTTTGATGCTAACTGGTGATGAGTTTGTATGACTTGTTTTAAAGGGACGTCGTCCCATTCGACTTCGACAATAGTAAAACCATCATAATTTTGGTTAGTGTAATTTGACTTTGTTGTAGGGTGAGTGTCGCAACTTAGTAACAAAGCTATTAATAAGGAAAGAAAAACAGTTCGAAAAAATAAATGGTTAAACAGACCATACTCCAGTATTAATTTGGCAATCAATTGAATCTAAAAGCATATGAATTATTAAGCCTACACCAAAAAGTCGTATTTTTTTAGGAATACAGAGGGAAAAATAGAACAATATCGGTAGTAAAGTATGTAGTGGATGAAAACCAATACTGCATCGATCTATTTGATAGATTGGTGTTGCCAACAAATGATCTAGATCAATAAGCATAGTTAACATCATTAATGCCCAGATAACAATAAATTTTGGAGTCTTGATTTTAGTGAATACTGCGAAATCGACCGAAAAATGGTTAATGAAAACTCTAGCAATTAAAAGAGGGATGATAAAATGGAGTAATAAATGGTACATAAAATCTACTTATAATGTTTTAATAAATGGAGTTTAGAGAATTTTTTTATTCAGCATGATGTAATATATGGGATGAAAATCAGTCATTTATGCAACCTAGCGCATAGTTTGAAAAAAAACTGCTATCGCATGTAATTAATTTACGCTGATTAAGCTTGCTAATCTTCGAGATACTACTAAACTTTATAGATTGAGGTTTTTGCATGTAAGTAATGTGCTGATATCTCAGGTTACCATATTTGAGACTAAGATTAACAAAATTTAATTAACAAAGTTTAATTAACAAGATTGTTAACGATTTGTAAAAATATCTTATAACAGTAGTCTCTATTGCCATCGTCACATCTGTTAGGTTTTTAAGCTGTTACTTACCTTGTGGTGTTTAACCAAACTAATTCGAA
>JBLIBL010000120.1:0-9697 GCA_047633355.1 Polaribacter sp. | reverse complement strand
CGCACAGACCTCTCCGATAAGGCACAGCTTGATGTCGAGCTTGAATTAGCAACCGACTTCTTAAAAGCGGGCTTGTTCGATAGGGCAGAGCGACTGTTAGTTGATCTCGTTCAAGAAGAGGGTCATGCCCGACACCACGCCTCGCGCTTATTGGTCCAGTTGTATGAAGAAGAGCAAGAGTGGCAATCAATTCTAGAGCTGTATAAAAAATACAAATTTCAAGACCAACCGGAAATCACTCGTCGAGTTGCGCAAGCGGCGTGTGAATATGCGAATGAATTATTCTTCAAGGGGGATTATTTGGAAAGCCACCAGTACCTCAAGTTGGCTTTAAAGATAGATCCGTTGTGTGCACGCGCTAATGTGATTTTTGCTCAAGTAGCGGCCAGTCAGGGTGAGCCTAAGGAGGCAATACGTTGTTATCTAAAAGCCTTGAAGCAAGACAAAAATGTGATGTCGGCGATTTTACCTGAAATGGTTGAGTGCTTTCTTGAGCTTGATGATTATCAGGGCTTGGATAAGCAATTGGCGAGTCATTGGCAAGACAATCATGCCGTCGATGTATTGGTGAAAAGAGTGACGCTGCTCTCTCGGCAAGGTAAGCAGCAACAAGGGATAGAAGTATTATTAGCCGAGCTATTCCAGCATCCGTCAAATCAAGGTTTTTTTGCTTTGGTAGAAATGGTTGTAAATGGTAAAGCAGTACTTAATTCATCGCAGCTTATCTCAGTTTATGATATTCTGCGCCGAATTGTTGAAGCCGAATCTAAGTATGTTTGCCGTAGTTGTGGTTTTAAAGCCATAGAGCATCATTGGCGTTGTCCGTCTTGTAAAGATTGGGCAAGTGTCACTGCAGCAAACTGATTGAAAGACCGAATTTAGAAGAAAGAAAGTAGAAAGGGATTTATGAAACCATCTGACTCTGATCAAGCCTCTGTGCAAAATAGCATCTCTCCCATTGTAGTGGCATTGGATTATCCAACGGCTCAGCAGGCGATTGAAATGGCCAAGCATTTAGACCCTTCGAAATGCCGAGTGAAAGTAGGTAAAGAGCTCTTTACTGCTTCCGGCCCTGCTGTTTTAGAGCAGCTGCATAAAATGGATTTTGATGTATTTTTAGATTTAAAATTCCATGATATCCCTAATACTTGTGCAGGTGCAGTAGCCGCTGCTGCAGAGCTGGGTGTATGGATGGTTAACGTTCATGCTTCTGGCGGCGAACGTATGATGGTTGCCGCAGCCGAAGCAATTGCTAATAAAAGCCATAAGCCATTATTGATTGCAGTTACTGTACTGACCTCCATGGAGCAATCAGATCTTGCAGGCATTGGTTTAGATATTACCCCGCAGCAACAGGTTGAACGTTTAGCTAAGTTATCTAAGCAGTCGGGTATGGATGGCGTGGTTAGTAGTGCGCAAGAGATTGGATTGATCAAAGGCTTGTGTGGCAAAGAGTTTTTGACAGTCACTCCCGGTATCCGGCCAGCGGGCAGCGAAGCAGGTGATCAGCGTAGAATCATGACACCACAACAAGCTGTTAATGCTGGTGGTGATTATATGGTTATCGGCCGTCCAATCACTCAGGCTAAAAACCCAGAACAGGCTTGCCTAGATATTATCGATAGTCTTTAGGCTGTATTTTTTTGTTAGCAATCTAATTACAGATATTAGGCAACGTTTCCTATGGAAAAATACAAAATGAAAATTGCTATTGCAGGAACAGGTTATGTAGGCCTTTCCAATGCGATGTTATTGGCACAGCATAACGAAGTTGTTGCTGTAGATATCATTGCTAAAAAAATTGAGTTGTTAAATAATAAGCAATCTCCAATTGCAGATATGGAAATTGAAGACTTTTTAACGAATAGAGAACTGAACTTTACAGCAACCCTAGATAAAGAACTCGCTTATAAAGATGCGGACTATGTGATCATAGCGACACCTACAGATTACGACGCAGAAAATAATTACTTTAATACTTCAACCGTTGAATCAGTCATTAAAGATGTAATGGCTATTAATTCAAGTGCAGTAATGGTGATTAAGTCTACCGTTCCTGTGGGATATACTACTCGAATTAAACAAGAGATGCAGTGTGATAATATTATGTTTTCACCAGAGTTCTTGCGTGAAGGAAAAGCATTATACGATAACTTATACCCATCTCGAATCATAGTTGGTGAGAAAACAGAGCGTGCAGAGTTGTTTGCAGGGTTGTTAGCTCAAGGTGCTGTGAAAGAGAATATTGATATTCTTTTTACCGATTCTACGGAAGCAGAAGCGGTGAAACTTTTTTCAAATACCTACCTTGCTATGCGTGTTGCTTACTTTAACGAGTTGGATAGTTACGCCGAAACTCATGCTCTAGATGCAAAACAAATAATTGAAGGTGTTAGTTTAGACCCTCGTATTGGCAATCATTATAATAACCCAAGCTTTGGTTATGGTGGTTATTGTTTGCCAAAAGATACTAAGCAGTTATTAGCGAATTTTAAAGACGTACCTAACAATATGGTACGTGCGATTGTAGATGCCAATATAACTCGTAAAGATTTTATTGCCGATGCGATTATCAAACGTAATCCGAAAGTTGTGGGTATATATCGTTTAGTAATGAAGTCAGGGTCAGATAATTTTAGAGCATCTGCGATTCAAGGCATTATGAAGCGCATAAAAGCTAAAGGTATTGAAGTGGTTATTTATGAACCTACCTTTGATGGTGAAACTTTCTTTAATTCAAAAGTGATAAAAGATTTAAATGAATTTAAACAGGTGTCTGACGTGATTGTTGCTAACAGGCCTAGTGAAGAGCTTAGAGATGAAATGTCTAAAGTATATACTAGGGATCTTTTTGGTAGTGATTAATATGTATTTTGATGGTGGGTGTTTAATTTGAGTGGTTCTATAGCAATAATTCCAGCGCGAGGAGGATCTAAAGGTATTCCTCGTAAAAGCATTAGGCCTATTGCTGGTAAGCCGATGATTTATTACGCAATAAAAGCTTGCTTACAATCGACAGCCATAGATGAAGTTGTTGTATCAACAGATGATGATGAAATAGCATTGTTAGCAGAGCGTTTCGGTGCAACTGTATTGATGCGGGACGCCTCTCTTGCCCAAGATGTTACAACTTTGGATCCGGTGATCGAGAATGCTGTATTGCAAGCAGAAGCGCATTTTAGTTCCACTTTTAAGTGGGTGTATACTATTCAACCTACTTCTCCGCTTATACAGGGTCATGACCTTGATCGAGCCAAGGCTTTGTTTGTTGCTTCAAAGTGCGATTCGGTTATTACGGTTGTTGATGATAGACACTTGTGTTGGACGAAAAAAGAAGGCGTCGTAACTCCTCTTTATAGTAAACGAGTTAATCGACAGCAGCTTCCAGAAAACTACCGGGAGACGGGTGCGATAATTGCTTGCACTAGAGCTCAGCTCTCACAGGGAACAAGAATAGGCCATAATGTTGAACTTTTAGAGATGCCAGCAATTCGTTCGTTTGATATTGATAACTTCTCTGATCTATATTTATGTGAGAGCATATTAAACCGTAAGAAAATATTATTTACGGTTGTTGGTTATCCTGAGGTTGGACTAGGGCATGCCTTTAGGGCAGTTATGTTGGCACATGAACTAGTTAATTATGATTTGGTATTTTTGTGTGATGAAAAAAGTCAGTTAGCAGCAGATTACATAGAGAGCTTTAACTATACGGTTGAGAGATGTTCTGAGGGTGACTTCTTAACCTTTATTGAGTCCGTAAGACCAAGTCTTGTTATTAATGATCTACTAGATACTGAAGAGCATTATATAAAATCATTAAAAAAACTGAATCTAAATGTTGTAAATTTTGAAGATTTGGGTGATGGAGCAAGATATGCTGACTTAGTAGTTAATGCTCTGTACCCTCATCAGCAGTCAGACTCTAAAAGCCTACTAGTTGGTACAAATTATTTTTGTTTACGTGAAGAGTTTCTATACCCTCCACAAATTGAAAAAACCCAATCTAATACACTGAATATATTGGTTACATTTGGTGGTGTGGATGAAGGTGATCTGACAGGTAGAGTTGTATCTTTATTAGCAAGTCATAAAGCCGGATTTAAACTAACTGTGGTGACGGGACCTGGTTATGCACACAAAGACCAGCTTACAGCTTTGGTCGCAACACTCCCAGAGAAAGCAGCGGTAGAAGTTGTAGTCAATACCAAGCGAATATCTGATTATATGTTTGCGGCAGATTTTGCAATTACATCTGCTGGACGTACAGTATTGGAGTTGGCTTCAACATTAACTCCCGTGATAGCCATATGCCAGAACCATAGAGAGATGACTCATACCTTTGCCAATGAAAAAAATGGAGTCATTAACCTAGGTTTCCGTGGAGATGTGTCTGACTCATCTATATTAGATGCAGTGGATAGATTGCTTGTTGATAATGTTCGTAAAAGTCTCATAGATAATATGAAATCTTTGGATCTTACAAAAGGTAAGTCCAGAGTTATTGATAAACTTAAAAAATTGGTTGAATAAAATGAAAAATAAGATTGAAATACCTGGTTTCGTCATTTGTGATCCTCTGACTCCGTATATCATCGCTGAAATAGGTGTAAACCATGAAGGGGATTTAGATCTAGCTAAGCGATTAATTTGTGAAGCAAAAGAAGGTGGGGCGCATGCTGCTAAATTCCAATCCTATAAAGCTGAAAAAATAGCTTCAAAAAATAGCCCTGCATATTGGGATATAACGAAAGAGTCAACTGATAGTCAGTTTAAATTATTTAAAAAATACGATGGTTTTGGTGAGAATGAATATGTAGAGCTAGCAAATTACTGCAAAGAGGTTGGGATTGATTTTCTTTCTACTCCTTTCGACCTTGATGCAGTGGATTTCTTAGAACCATTAATGCCATTGTTTAAAGTAGCGTCAGCAGATATTACAAATATCCCATTGATTCGAAAATGCGCATCGACAAAAAAGCCAATAATTATGTCGACAGGCGCCTCAACACTTTCTGAAATACAAACTGCGGTGGATACAGCCAAAGAAGCAGGAGCTGAAGAAATTATACTTCTACACTGTGTACTAAACTACCCAACACCTGAAGACCATGCCCAATTAGGAATGATCAAGGTACTTGAAAGGACATTCCCTGATTTTTTGATTGGCTACTCTGATCATGTCGTTCCAGATGAAACCATTAGTGCACTAGAGGTAGCAGTGTTATCTGGTGCTTGTGTGCTGGAAAAACATTTTTCTCATGATAAATCTTTACCAGGTAATGACCATTATCATGCTATGGACAAAGAAGATCTTAAGCGTTTTTGTGGGAAATTAGCTACTTTTAAAAAGTTAATTAACGCAGAGAAAAAAGATATAACGAAAGAAGCGGCAGCTAGAAAGCATGCAAGAAGAAGTGTTGTGGTTAATGGTGATGTAAAAGCCGGAGAAATGTTTACAGAGGATAATTTAATTGCCAAGCGTCCTGCTCATGGTATTAGTCCACTACATTGGGATGAGGTGATTGGTAAGAAGGCTGCTTTAGATCTAGAAGATGACACAATATTACAGTGGAATATGTTGACGTGAGTACCATTCAGTTAAATAACAAGCCATATTATGTTCTTTTAACAGGCTCAAAAAATAATGCAGGTGACTACCTGATTAAATATCGAGCTAAAGAGTTGTTCAAAGCTTTAAGGCCAGACAGGGAGGTTTATGATGTTGACTCGTGGATTACATTGGACAAACAAACCCTTAACTTATTAAATAACTCGCAAGCTGTAATATTGATGGGTGGTCCTGCATTACAAAAAAATATGTACCCAAATATATACCCATTATGTGAGAATCTTGATTTAATTACTGCTCCAATAGTGACTATGGGAATAGGCTGGAAGTCTTTAGATGGTGCTTGGAGTAAATCTAGGGCCTATCCTTTATCAAAGTCGACAATTAAATTGCTAGATAAAATAGACTCCACAGGCGTTAAATCTAGTGTGAGGGATTACCATACTTTAAACGCACTTCAATCGCTTGGTTACGAAAGTTTCATAATGACAGGTTGTCCTGCATTGAACGATTTAGAGCATCTTGAGCAACCGACTTTAGATAATCAAGAAATTAAAAGGGTTTCATTTTCCCTAGGTGTATCTTTTTTAGAATCTCATGAAATGCTAAAACAAATGAAAGGACTTATTCTCAGGCTTAAAGAAATGTTTAGTAGTTCTGAGTTTGAGGTGATATTTCATCATTCCTTGAGTAATGAATTCTTAGATACGCATAATGCAACAAGTAAACACCTAACAGGGCATAAATTGTTCTCGGAATGGCTTAGTGAGAATAACGTCAAATACAAAGATATTTCGGGGAGCGCAGAGAAGTTAGTCGAATGTTATTCGCGTACAGATTTGCATATTGGTTATCGAGTTCACGCACATATATTCATGACCAGTATTGGTAAAAGGTCAGTGTTAATTACAGAGGATGGTCGAGGAAAAGCTTTAAAGGATGTAATTTCAGGTATGATTTTTGAGGGTTTTAATTCGGTGTCTTCAAACATAGTTTCTAAAATTCTGAGAAAGTTAAGTGTGTATAGTGGTTACAAAGTTGACAAAACTGTGCCCATTGAAATTCTTAGGCATTTGAAATATGAGATTGAAAATGATTACCCTCGTATGAGAAAAACACAGCTTATACTTCGGGATAATAGTATTGTTATGAAGACTTTTATTTCTGAATTACCTTAAATACTTACAGTTAGTTGTGGCAATACGTACTATTAATGATACTCGTGAATTCCATTTTTATTAATATCAAAGATTATATTTCACAGTAATACAATCTTTGGCTTTAATTAGGCTGGAATTGTGAATGTATCGAGTTTGTATTAAACAACTAAAATCCACTGAATTTAATTCAGACGTTTAGGTATCTACGTAATTTAAAAGACATTTAAAAGCGGTAGGTATAAAAATATAAATTATCTCACTATTTAATGCTTCTGCTAAGGTAGAACCTTGGTATGGAGGTAGTGACAATCTATCCGAAAAGGTGTTAGTTTTGTTTCGAATAATTCTATTGTGAGCTATTTATTCTGGCGTGTAGTTTATGTGTTAATAAAACCTTCATGCTTATTAATAGCGGGAAGGTTTATTTCTACAGACGTGGCTAATCTAATGGCTATTATCATTACTATTTCAGCTATACTTATGGCCGCTTTATCCTTTGGGACATATAGGGCTTATTTAAATAGTGGAGATGAAGATAGAGTGAGGCACGGAAAGCATCGTGCGAACAGTTTTGTATTGAATGTTATATTGGTAATTCTTGTGTCAATATTTCTCTCTGCTTTATTCGGTGATTGGATGTATTTCTTAATCATTACTGCAGTTTTACTAGCAGAGCATCTCATACATGATGAATCTAGGGTTTTGTTGTATAGCGGATTGAAAGTGAAATGGGCCAAACAGAATGCTATAAGAACATTCTTTTTATATGCTGCGCTTATAATGCCTGCTTTCATATCAGAATTGATGATGCTTATATCTGTACTCGCTATTCTTGGTTGTTTGTTATTAAACTCCTATGCTGGTACCGGTTTACTTTCATATTTCAAAGAAAATAATAAAATTGATTATGACTTTTGGACTAGGTATAGAGAAGGATTTCAGTATTTCAAATCATCTTTAGTGAATAAATTTGGACAGCAGTCAGACAGGGTTTATTTTTTTGTTATTGCCCCTGAATCATTGTGGATTTATGCGTTGTTATCCCAATCGGCAAGCGTGATGCTTACTTACTTTGACGTTATGCATTTGGCCAAATTTAAGAGTCAGCTGTTAAGTAAAAAGGAATTTAAGTTTTCATATTTATCTTTTCGCCAAAGTATTGAGCTGTTCATGATTGGATTTGCAGTGTTTATTGGAGTAGTGGTTTTAGGTGAATCCAATGTGTTACCTGAGGTTAGTGCAGAATACTTAATGTTATTACTTGTTTTAATACTGGGAAATTTCATCGTAGTTACAAATACATTGAATTCTGAGAGATTATTTTGGTCAATAAAAAATCCAAAAGATTTTTATATGATTGAAGTTAAGTCGTTTGTCGTAGGGTTAGCTATTGTAATTCCAGTGCTGACTATGCCAGCTTTGGTGTTGGTACGATTACCATTTTTACTGGGCTGCATGTTTAAAATATTTAAGGCAAAGCAATGTTTGAAGTAATTTCCGAAAGTTTTTCACAAGAAAGTATTGATCTTTTATTACGTGATTTAAGAGAAGATAGACTGGTTTGTAAGGGAAAGTCAGAAGTAAAAGGTGATAAAAGATATTGGGCTGTAGACACTGATAATTATGAATTAGTGTCTAAGTTTTCTGCTTTGGCCACCGAATTATTTTCTAAGAAAACAAGGAAACATCCCGAAAATGTGATAGTGATGATTAATAAAATAAACTCTGATGAATCATTTGATGGAAGTGGAGGGGGCTGGCATGTTGATTCATTACAAAATCAGTATAAGTTATTTACTTATTTGACTAATTGCGAAAAGACAAGCCTTGGTCCTTTGACTTTACTGACAACAAATAATCAATTGTTAGACCGGATTATAGTTGCCACTAATTACATATTAGGAAATAAATTTCGTTTTAGTGAAAAAGTTGTTGGTTATATATCTAAGTTAGGCTTTAAAGAAAGGCCAGTTTTATTATCCAAAAACAAACCTTTTTGGATTAATACCTCTTTCATTCATCGGGGAGCTAAAATAACAGAAGGTGAAAGAATATTGATGACTGCATACATTTATGATGGAATTATACCCCCATCAATTCAAGGTCGTATTGATGGTAAGTAGTATTGTAATATACATGGTAGAGCTTAAAAAATGTATAGAATATAGATATCAGAAGGAGTTGTATGCGGGATACGACAAGTCTACTGTTTATCATTTCTTTTATGGTTATAAAAGACTGTTTATAGAGTTAGTCAAGTCTTTATTTTATGTGTTGATATATTTAAAGCATTCGCTTGATTTTAAAAAAGAACCTAGTTTGTCGGTAGGTATATATAATACTAATAACCAAAAAAAAGCACTCCTAAGCCTAAAGGAAGCTCAAGGATTGGATTTTAGCTTAGAGCATATTTCAACTATCTCAATTACATATTCATTGATGCGTACCTTTGCTTGGCTTGTTAAGTTATTGATTTATCCGTTGAGTTTTGTATTTGCAAGTAATAAAGCAGGTATATTTCATGGATCTCAAGTTCTGTTGTTATATTTGTATAATAAAATATTAATGAAAAAACTGGTAAAGTCTTATTCTGATCTCTATATTTCAAACGATCATTCAGGTGATATTTATATCCTCTCTATATTAGTTAGGAAAAGTAATTTAAGAGTAAGTTATGTTCAACATGGCGCCGTCAAACTAGAATTTCCGTCAAATCACTTTGATGTTATATATGTTCAAAATGGTTATTATCAAGATATTTATAAAAAATTGGCCTTAAGGCAGACAGTGGAAATTATTGAATATCCCATACCTGTGGTACAAAACAGTGAACATGAAAATGTAGATGTATTGATTGCTTTTTCTCATCAATTTCATCCGCTCCAGAGCGTAATGTTAGTAAAAAGATTGAAGTTACTTAAAAAAACTACAGTCCTGCGTTTTCACCCATCAGATCGATTGGCTT
>JBLIBL010000119.1:0-9771 GCA_047633355.1 Polaribacter sp. | reverse complement strand
TAGAAAAAGGGGAGCTTGATATAGCTATCACTATGCCGCCCGCGTCAGATAAATTTCAAAGCTTTCCGTTATTTCAAGACGAATTAGTTGACTTAGTACATCACAGCAGTCATCTAGCGAGACAGGATTCAATAACCGTTCAGCAGATGCTAAATGAAAATTTCATTATTTACCCTAATGACAAAAAAAAGACTCTTTGATTTGCTCTTTTGTAATACGCATAAGCGCCCCTCTGGAATTATAGAAATGCCATTAACCGAAGGTATCTTAGAGTAGTGTACTGCAGGACTGGGTATCACTGTGATGGCTCGCTGGGCAGCAAAACGTTATATCGATTCGGGCGAAATCACTCCCTTATCCATTGATTTACCTTGGACCAAACGACGTTGGAATGCAGTGACTTTAAAGCAAGGTCTACCTGAATATATGCAGTACTTTATGAGTTTGGTAGCTCAGAATCCTCCAGCAAGTTAGAGGTAACTTTTATTTGATCATTGATACATATAGATTAAAACTCGCTTCGGTACTTTTACATTGTTAAACCTGTTGTCCTTTTGAGCAAACCTATGAATGAAGTGTAAGAAAGACTGCTTTTTACGCCCTCCCCCCTTCTAGGTTTCCTGCTCAAAAGAGTGGTCTTAGCAAATTTAACAACTAACACTAAGCCTTATTGGCATGCCAATATAAAATAAACGACACACTGCCAAATCCTAAAAACCCAAGTGCCACAGGAGTAATGGAAGCGTCAATAAAACTGCCTATAAAAACAGCACTTAAGACTGAAATGATACTACTGAGTGAGCCGATAATAGCCGCACCTAAACCAGCTATTTCGCCCAAAGGCTGCATCGCCATAGCATTAATGTTTCCAAACAAGATCCCAATGCAAAAGAACGCACAAAACAGCACAGAAACAAATTGCCACAAAGGCGGAACACCATCAGAAACCAAGCATAAAACACTTAAAACTGCAGAGAAAAACATCCATCCTAACATCGCCCAAGTACATAACTTACGCATCCCCAAACGCATCACTAAAGTGCCGTTAATAAAAGACGCCAAACCGATGGAAAATGCCAACATAGCAAAATACATTGGAAACAATTCTCCGGTATCATAGATATGCTGAAACAAAGTTTGAGAAGAGCTGATATAGGCCAAAAACGCACCAAAGATAGTGCCAGATGAGATTGTGTAAAACATCACCAATTTATGAGTCAGGATGAACTTACTTGAAGTCCATAATTGTGGCCAACTAAAAGCTAACCGCTTTTCTTTAGGCAAGGTTTCTGGCTGACGGACAAAAAACCATAGACCAATCAGCAATCCATAAATCAAAAATGATGAAAAAATATGCTGCCATGAAAACCAAAACATTATCGTTTGGCCAAAAATAGGTGCCAGCATAGGCACTAATATAAACACCATCATAATAAATGACATGACTCTTGCCATGGCTTCGCCTTCATACTTGTCTCTAATCACCGCCAAGGTAGCAATTCTTGGTCCTGATACGCCAAAGGCTTGAACAACCCGGCCAATTAACATTACCTCTAGCGACTCTGCATTCATACAAACTAGCGATCCAATAGCAAAAATTATCAAACCAGAAATGATTGCATAACGTCTACCCTTGCTATCAGACAAAGGACCGTAATAAAGTTGTCCAAAGGCCATGCCGATAAAAAATAGCGAAACAATCAAATGGCTTTGTCTTGGGTCAGTAATTTTTAAGTCAGCACCAATTTGAGATAATGCAGGTAAAACTGCATCTATACTCAAAGCCACCAATGACGTCATCAATGCCATAAGCGTCACAAATTCAAACAAACCAATATCGGCCTTAGGTGTGTTATTTGTGTTGCTAGGAATGGAATTTTGATCGGATGACATGTTGAAACCAGTGAATTTTAAAGTGGAGGAGTCTAGCACTGCCTATTGGCAGTGCTTAGAATTTTTAACTAACTCTTTAAGTAGCGGCTTATAAAAAGGATGGCTAGAATGTAAACTATTGATGGGGAATAAGAATATTTTGGGTTGTATGCTGGCTTTGCTGTTTTTGAAGCTTGTAGACGATACCGTAATCATTCTCTTCAATTTTAATATTTTCACCGCCCATTAATCTTAAAATATGGGGTGTGGTATTACTATGGCATACCACGCAGTAGTTATTACTATCACGTCAAACATCGAGATAGTCGAGGTGTTGCGAGGCGAGAACGATTGCAGGTCAACTTAATCAACAGGGTGAAAATGTCAGACATTATGAATAATGCCCGTTTGATGAAAGAAGTAGGACTCGTTGGCACACAACCCAGGGAAAATCGGTATAAAATTACAGGTGATGAATCAAAGATGGCACCTAACTTACTCTAACGAGCGTTTAATGTTAAAAGTAAAAACCAAGTTTGATGTGGTGATGTCACCTACATTTGACCTGGTACACATTGGTTCTACTTAGCAGTTGTTATGGACTTATACGCAAGGAAAATTGTAGGGTGAGTATTCTCAACTAGCCCTAATACTAATTTGACCTGTGCTGCATTAAGAATGGCTTTTGAAAGCCGAGGTCACACTAAAAACCTGATGGTTCATTCAGACCAAGGCTGTCACTACAGCACTCTTCAGTATCGACAAATGTTGTGAGAATACCCAATAACCCAAAGCATGAAACGATTGAGAAACTGCTTGTCCAAGGCGGCAATGAGCCGTTTTTAGAAGTTATAAAACAGAATGGATACCAAATTACGGCTACAGTAATTATATGTCAAAGGTTGAGGCAGAATTGGTGGAATACATAACTCCTATCTGCGTAAAGGTTTACTTTACTACCTCACCTTTAATACTATATCTTTCTTAGACCTTATAATTGGAGCCATGCTTCATGTAAGTCTCAGTGGCACAATAAATAGTTAGTAAATTATGAACGCAAGCGGAAAAAGCTTTTCGCCAGATTTCATGCATATTTGCGATAATAACAGGGTGTTAACTTTAATACTTTTAACCTTCGCAGATTATCGGCTTAAAGTATCATGAATATCGCCTGAAATATTAATATGCCTCACTGTTTTAGTAGGATTAATGGCGCGGATACTACACGTTATGAACCCATTGCTCTTACCCTAGGTTTGTTTCAATATATCCGGATTAAAACAATAAACGTTAATCAAAAAGTCCTTGCTCTGGTTATCCAAAATAGGATTAGTTCTCAAAAAAAGCTTGTTACCTATTTTTGTTTATCATTCTTGTTATTGTTTCATTAAACAAATCATAATCTAATGGTTTTCCAAAACATTTTTCGGCACCCAACAATGTGATTCTTTTTACGTTTTCTTCGGTCAGTGCACCCGTAATTGCAATAACATCAACATGTTTTGTTGAAGGAGTATTTTTTATACTATGGCAGATGGAAAAACCATCATTTCCTGTCATAAAAAGATCTAAAATGACTATATTCGGTTTTAATGAGTGCAATAAGTCACCAGCTTGAAATCCGTTGTAAGCTACCGACACCTTCACGTATGAAAAGTAACTCTCTATTAGTTGTACCAACAAATCAGCAAAATCTTTATCATCATCAACAACTAGAATCATGAACACATTATCAACGTTTGAGGATGGTGATGGTGATGGTGTTAACAAAGACAAAATTTCATCTCTATTGAATCTTCTGTGCCCTCCAGGAGTTTTAACAGATGTCAAACGACCATTTCGCGCCCAAAGGCGAATAGTAGTTGGGGATACAGAAAGCAATTCTGCAGCTTCTGAGGGCGTTAGAAGTAATCCTTTAGAATTCTTCAAAATTTATATTAATTCTCCTTTAATATTTAGCTTCATTGTACAGTTTTTTTACGTGATTTATATTGTATTTATCGAATTGAATCTAATAAATACAAGTTATGTATGTTTTAGCATAATTTAAATACCGTTGTATCGGTTGCTATCGATTTTTTTGTTTCACTCAAAGCTAAAACGGTGCTAAAACTGGATAGAGGCTCATAAGTAAATACTCAAATCGTCTCAGAATTTACTTAATAATACAATATTAGCTTTAGTCAAAATTGCTTGACGAAATAATATTTAAATATGACTTAACCTCTGATTACCTTCACATAGCAGTGGGTAAATGCAACTAATATGAGCTTAGGCAAAAGGTTACAAATTTAAACGGGAAAGCCAACGCGCCTTCCTGTTTTTGTTAAATAATTTCTGGCGTTCTACCCAGTCTGTAACCTTAAATATAAATTCACTGCGCAGAGTCAACTCCACCTCATCTGATAACTCAATGGTGGCTGCAGGATTGAGTCAAATATAGTCATTCAATATATGTTATTAAAATGTCAAAAGTCGTTTCTCCGCTTGGCAATTCAGGACCTAGAAATGAACTGGTTTCTACATGTGTAAAGACAATACCAATATCTCCCCAATCTCATTCAAAAGTGTCATTTCGCATCGAAGTGAAAGTTTTTTCGCTCACCGTGTCGTCAAAAACGCCTACCTGACCAAACTAACCTCTTTGACGAGATGAAAAAATTGCCATATTGTGCAACATAATAACCAGACGCATCTTCATTAAATTCAGATGTAACAAGCTTTTTATTTTACCTGTTTGATGCCATGCGCCAACTTTAAATATGCTTGCTTTTAAATACAACGTCCACTGTGAAATTTAAAATAGCCCTCAAACTCATTTAATTTGTCTGAGTAAGTACCTGTTCTAAAAGTCGATGTGACGGAAATGCACCAGAGTGCAATAACTAATAGCGTAGGATTTGGGTATACAGGTAAATATGAAATAGTCGGGCTAAAACCTTTGATAAATTCTGAATCATGAACCATAAATACGAACACTGTGTTGAGGTGAATTTTTCAAAGTTTAATTTTTGATCGTCAAAAATGGCTTCCACTACACCTCATAAAGTTGACTAAAACCATCATTGTCAATATTGGACTAAACTTGAAAGTCATTTCCATTGCTACCACGTTGTAATTGACCTTCTATGTATCCTGTAATCAATTCGTTGAAGCGATATTCACCCGCACAGCAACAATAAATATTCTCGATACAGATAACTCGTTAACCCCGCCTGAAACAATATAACCTGAGTCATTTATAGTAATGACTGACATATTCTGTGCATGAATATTAGAAGCAATAAATACTGACACTTCGACTATTACTGGTTTTATTTCCAACATTTTAATTCCTATTGATTTGCTCTAACTGTGAAGACTGAAGACTGATTTAACAGTCTGTCCAATAAAAATATTTACGTGAAATTTAGGTAAAGAATATTATTTTAATTGAATTTAACTAATAAGTGCTGTAGCTTAGCCAAATAGTCGATTATATCGTTAATATCGATATAGTTTGTTTTTAGATACGTTTTTATCGTTTGTAGTGGAGTATATTGCCCAAATTAATGCTTAGTTTAATAAATGAAAATCAGGTTGTTGTTGGATTGTTTTTTACTAATTCTTGGATTATGGAGCCAAGTAAAATAGTTGTAATACTATCTATATAACTCGCACATTTTCAAATATGTTTGGCGATGTAATACACTTGAAGTCAAGGAGTATTATAATGTTACATTCAAAACGTACGGACTCAATCCTGGTAACATCGGATGAGTTGCTTCCATGACTAACCATATAAATTCAACTACGAGCCTGTTTAATTATTTGACAATATATTCAAGTGATATTAAGACAGTAATTGATGAGCACTTATATAGCGCACCTACAAAATTTTCGGTAGACACGTCAGGCGTTTGGATCTTCGAACAGGAAAAAAATACATACACGCCTAGGGCTTATATCTCTAATGGGGTCGTCATTAATGATGAATTACCGTTAATTAGCGAAGAAAAAAACCCGTCGTTATTTGATTTTATCCAAGCAACAAGTGGTATTTCTGTAACAAACGTTGCTACTAACGATAATTTAGATACAGATTTTGCAGAGTTTTTATCAACTTTAAACCTACAGTCAATTTTACTAGTACCACTTCAAATAAATGACAGCAATAGAGGGTTTGTTTTTTTAGGAAATAGCACTCATGTTACTCATTGGTCCGATGATGCGTTATTAACTTGCCAACTATTATCACGAATGTTTATTCAAGCACTTATTGTCTATGACAATAAGTGCTTAGAAAAAGAGCTTCATCACCAGAATCAAGTCATGATTGAAATGGAGCGAATGGCAAACATAGGTGGCTGGGACTACGAGGTTTCTACTGATAAATTAACGTGGACAGATGAGGTTTATCGTATATATGATTTGCCAGCCGACCATACATTATCGGCTGAAAAAGCGATAAGTTTATTCAAACCAGACGCACAAAAAACATTAAGAATGGCGTTTAATCGTGCTATTACTCATCAAGAACCCTACACATTAGAACTGCCTTTTATAAGCGCTAAAGGCGAGTATAAGTGGGTTCGTGCAACGGGTAAAATTAGATATGCTCATCAAATTACCACACATGTATATGGGTCTTTTGAGGATATTAGTGAACGAAAAAATATCCGCGCATCAGAAGAATATACCAGCAAATATTTAAAGAACCTCGTTGACAATATTGATGAATGTATCATTACTATTTTTGCAAACGGTAACATTTGTTCAGCCAATAATGGAGTTGAAAAATCATTTGGCTATTCAATACATGAACTGATTGGTCAAAATATATCAAAACTTATATTAAAGCCTTTTTCATCAAGTCATGATAATTGCAAAGATAAGCAGCTGCAAACCGACATTACTAAAATTATAGGTACCTGTAGAGAGTTACCAGCAATTAAAAAGAATGGCACGATATTTCCGGTAGAGTTATCAATTAGCGAAGTGTTAGATGAAAATGAAAACAAATATATTTGCATTGTAAGGAATATTTCGGACAAAAAGAAAGCTGAATTCGATATTCATAAACTGTCTTATTATGATGAAACAACTGGCGCCTTAAATCGTTATTCTTTTGAGAAAGATTTAAAAAATAACTTCCATAAATCATGGTTATCAAAAGAAAACTTTTCTGCTTTTTTAATCAACATTGATAAGTTTTCTCAAATAAACCTTACCTATGGAGAAAATACTGGTGACGATGTTCTTCGACTAATAGCAACAAGATTAATGGATAATTTACCATCCAATACAGAGGTTTATAGAAATAGTGCGGATACATTTTATGTTCTAGTAAATAACAATGATGTTGACGAATTCTCGCACGTGTTTCATGAAAGTTTAGCTAAAGAAATTTTAAAATCAGTGAACGCTTCTATATATTTAGCTGATGAGATAATCAATGTACAAGTGAGTATTGGCATATTATATGTTAGGTCTGAGGATATTCATTATATTGATATTAAGCCATTACTTGAACTGGCCGTTTTAGACGCAAAAAAACAAGGAGGAAATTGTTTTGTTTTTGCTGTTAGTGATGAAGTGGAGGTATTAAAACGAAATTCAGAATTATCTCAAGCTATGAAGAGTCACCAATTTACCCATGAGTTAAGTCTTGTATTACAACCTCAATATTCTACCGACGGTGTCGTAGTAGGTTCTGAATCATTAGTTAGGTGGCAATCTGCGATTCTGGGGTTTGTTTCACCTAATGAATTTATTCCTTTAGCTGAAAAAAATGGCAATATTATTGCCCTAGGTGACTGGGTTATTGATAAAACCTGTCTATTAATATCTCAAAGACGCACGTTTTCAAAAGTATCGTCACCGGTATCCATCAATATTAGTGTAAAACAAATTGCACAACCTCTTTTTTGCGACAAGCTGCTTGCAAAGCTAGAGCAATATAAAATTCCTTATTCTGAGTTAACGTTAGAGATAACAGAAAATGCACTTATCGCCGACTTTGATTTAGTGATCAGTAAAATGAAATTTTTAAAACACAAGGGAATACATTTCTCCATTGATGATTTTGGCACTGGTTATTCAAGCTTAAGTTATATACATCATTTACCAATTTCAGAGTTGAAAATCGATAAGTATTTTGTTGATGACATTAAAAACAACGTCGATGAGGTACCCATCATTAATACCATCATTCAATTGGCTAAGTCTTTAAATTTAAAGGTGGTTGCTGAAGGAGTTGAGTGTAAGGAACAGTTGGATTATCTGAAACAACATAAGTGCGATGTAATACAAGGCTATTACTTTTCTAAGCCGTTAAACCCAGAACAATGGATAGATATTTGGGCTCTAGAAAACCTTCAAATGACTAAATCTAAAACGATGGTTAATCCATCACAAAAGGAACCGTTGAATTGAGTAATTTTGATAAATATTTATTCTATCTGATGCCTAGCATCATAGCAGTAGCATGTTCGGTCTCTTTTATATTCATGACTGATACTGCGCTTTATTCAGTGATATCAATGTTCGCTTGTGCACTAATATTGAGTTTTTTTGTTGGTCATATTTTATATAAAAAAGCGCAATCATTATATTTGGAATTGGATCGATGTTATCAACAAAAAAATGATGCTTATGTTCTGCAAACAGAGGCTTATATCGATACATTAGAATCTCTGATGGGTGAAGTTATTCCTATTGTTTCTAAACAAATACACACTTCAAAACAGCACACTGAGCAAGAAGTTTTAAGCCTAACGTCTACATTTTCCGAAATGTCGAAAAAAATTGGTGTTTTACTCGATAATCAAAAACAAAATGATGATGAGGCAGCTATCAGCGACTTGTTGGAAGGTGTTAAAGCCATCATGAATGATGTTGTGGGTGGTCTCAGCAAGTTAAATTCTGCCGATCAGGGAATTACACACGAAGTACAAACCTTATCGAAACATACAATTAAACTACAAAGTATGGCTAACGAGGTTCGAGAGGTTGCCGAAAATATCAACCTGCTTTCTCTCAATGCAGCTATCGAAGCAGCAAGAGCGGGTGAGAATGGGCGAGGTTTTGCTGTGGTTGCTGATGAGGTCAGAAAGCTTGCTCGTTCATCTGCTAATACAGGGTCAAAAATTAAAAAAGCGGTTGAAGAAATCGATGTAGCGATGAAACTAGCATTAGATTTAGCGAAGTCTACGGCGGATATTGGCAGCGAAACGATCAAAAACAGTGCCGGGTTTATTGATAACGTATTACTCGATATCCAAGCTACTTTACATTCCTTTAAAGCAAACTCGCAAACACTTACCAGGTCCTCTGAGGAAATTCAACATGAGGTATATCATGTAATTTCCGCCTTACAATTTCAAGATAGAGTCACTCAGATGCTTGACCATGCAGAACACAATTTAGGTGATCTCAATCAAGTATTACTCAGCAATAAAAACGTCGAACATACAGAACGAAGTGCAGACCTAATTAAGAGAGATGAAATTCTTAAGAACATGGAACTGCGATATACGATGCCAGAGGAATTAGTTAATCATCAAGCAACTACTTCCGGAGAAAATGAAATACCAACGCAAGAATCAATAGATGAAGATTTAACATTTTTTTAAGTGAAACAAACTAATTACTAAGGGAGAAAGCTAATGGCTAAAACAATAATGATCGTTGATGACTCAGCATCAATAAGAATGGTTGTCCGATTGACCTTAGAGGGAGAAGGTTTCAATGTAATTGATGCTAGTGATGGGGTTGAAGCATTAAAAAAACTGAATGGAGTGAAAATTCATTTATTAATCACTGATGTCAATATGCCTAATATGGATGGCATAACTTTGGTGCAGGAAGCGAAAAAATTACCCACTTATAAATTCACACCGATGATGATGTTAACCACAG
>JBLIBL010000118.1:0-9938 GCA_047633355.1 Polaribacter sp. | reverse complement strand
GCGTGACCTAATGGCATTATTGCGAGGTGATCAGATTGTGGGCTGTCGACGATCAGTGAATCAAATGGTATTGCTTTGAAAGTTAACGGGACAGCAGTGATATTATTTACAATCTTATTTATTTCTATTTTCAGAGTAGTTCAATCATGAAAATCGCAATTGCCGGTACGGGCTATGTAGGCTTATCGAATGCTATGCTATTAGCCCAGCATAATGAAGTTATTGCTGTTGATATTGTGACTGAAAAAGTTGAAATGTTAAATAAGAAACAATCTCCAATTGCTGATGTCGAAATTGAAGATTTTTTATTGAATAAAGGCTTAAACTTTACGGCAACGCTAGATCAAGAGCTTGCGTATAAAGACGCTGGTTATGTCATTATTGCTACACCGACAGATTACGATACTGAAAATAACTATTTCAACACTTCAACCGTGGAAGCGGTTATTAAAACAGTGATTGATATTAACCCTGACGCGATAATGGTCATTAAGTCAACGGTTCCGGTTGGCTATACCGCTCGTATTAAAGAAGAGTTGCAGTGCGATAATATTATCTTCTCACCAGAGTTCTTGCGTGAAGGCAAAGCGTTATTTGATAATTTACATCCGTCAAGGATTGTAGTAGGTGAACAGTCTGAACGTGCAAAGGTTTTTGCAGGGCTATTAGCTCAAGGCGCTATCAAAGAAAATATCGATATACTGTTTACTGATTCGACCGAGGCAGAGGCAGTAAAGCTTTTCTCTAATACCTATCTTGCTATGCGTGTTGCGTATTTTAATGAATTAGATAGCTATTCTGAAACCCACAACCTTAATACAAAACAAATCATTGAAGGGGTTGGCCTAGACCCTCGTATTGGCAATCACTACAATAATCCAAGCTTTGGTTATGGTGGTTACTGCTTACCAAAAGATACTAAGCAGTTATTAGCAAACTTCAAAGACGTACCGAACAATATGGTACGTGCCATTGTAGATGCCAATACAACGCGCAAAGACTTTATTGCCGATGCCATCGTTAAGCGAAACCCTAAAGTAGTGGGCGTGTACCGTTTGGTAATGAAGGCGGGCTCAGATAACTTTAGAGCCTCTGCGATTCAAGGTATTATGAAGCGTATCAAAGCAAAGGGTATCGAAGTTGTGATCTATGAACCGACCTTTGAAGGCGAAGATTTCTTTAATTCTAAAGTGATTAAGGATTTAAGTGAATTCAAACAGATATCTGATGTAATTGTCGCGAATAGACTTGCGGAAGATATTGAAGATGTAAAGGGTAAGGTATATACCCGTGATTTGTTTAATAAGGATTAATAATGAGTAATATTCTAGGGTTAATTGGGCGAACTAAGCCTCTTTTTCAAGCAGACATAGAAAAATCAGAGCATTCTTTAAAGGATATAGTGGCTAGTTCTAAATTTTTAGTTCTAGGGGGAGCAGGATCAATAGGTCAAGCTGTTACAAAAGAAATCTTCAAACGTAACCCTAAAAAACTTCATGTTGTGGATATTAGTGAAAACAATATGGTTGAGCTAGTCCGAGATGTAAGAAGTTCATTTGGTTATATCGATGGTGATTTTCAAACATTTGCATTAGATATAGGCTCTATTGAGTACGATGCTTTCATTAAATCAGATGGTGAATATGACTATGTGTTGAATTTATCAGCACTTAAGCATGTAAGAAGTGAAAAAGACCCTTTTACCTTGATGCGTATGATTGACGTTAATATTTTTAACACCGAAAAAACAATGAAGCAAGCGGCAGAAAAGGGCAGTAACAAGTATTTTTGTGTCTCAACTGACAAAGCAGCTAACCCCGTAAATATGATGGGTGCATCTAAGCGCATTATGGAAATGTTTTTAATGCGCCGTAGCCATGATATAAAAATTTCTACAGCACGTTTTGCCAACGTAGCCTTTTCTGATGGCTCTCTATTACATGGCTTTAATCAACGCATTCAAAAGCGTCAGCCCATTGTTGCCCCTAAAGATATAAAGCGTTATTTTGTGACTCCTCAAGAGTCTGGTGAGCTTTGTTTAATGTCGTGCATCTTTGGTGAAAATAGGGACATATTTTTTCCTAAATTAAGTGAGTCGCTTCATCTTATTACCTTTGCTGATATTGCAATAAAATATCTAGAGCAGCTAGGGTACGAACCGCATTTATGTGAAAACGAAGATGAAGCAAGAGAGCTTGCTTCATCTTTACCACAACAAGGTAAGTGGCCTTGTTTGTTTACGAATAGTGATACAACTGGGGAAAAAGATTTTGAAGAGTTTTTCACAGATAATGAGACGCTAGATATGGAAAGGTTCGATAATCTAGGCATTATTAAAAATGAAGCGGTTTATAATTCCGAATTAGTGTCCGAGTTTGAACAAACAATTTCCAAATTGAAACAGGATAAATCTTGGACAAAAGATGGGATTGTTAGATTATTTTTTAGAATGATTCCCGACTTTGGTCATAAAGAAACAGGGAAGTATCTAGATGGTAAAATGTAATCTTTTGAAGAATTATAATGCATAATAAACTAGTTAAATTTGCTCAAAATATATATCAGACCAAAGAATTTATTCCTCTTCATGCTCCTACGTTTGCAGGTAATGAAAAAGAGTACGTTAATAGCACCTTAGACAGTACCTTTGTATCGAGCGTGGGTAAATATGTTGATCAGTTTGAGCAGCAGATAGAAGATTTTACCGGTACAGAGAAGGCTATAGCCACTGTTAATGGTACAGCTGCACTACACACTGCATTATATATGGCAGGAGTGACGTCTGGTGATCTGGTTATTACTCAGGCATTAACGTTTGTTGCTACATGCAATGCTCTTTATCACATGGGGGCAGAACCTGTATTTGTTGATGTATCTAAAGTGAGTTTAGGTTTATGCCCAAAGGCATTAGGTATTTATCTGGATGATAATGCTCGACTTAACGCCGACGGTTTATGTGAAGATAAAATTACAGGGCAAATATACCGTGCTGTTGTACCTATGCACACTTTTGGTCATCCTGTTGAATTAGATGAGCTTTTAATCGTTTGTAAAAAATGGAATATTACCTTAGTTGAAGATGCTGCTGAAAGTTTAGGTTCTTTTTATAAGGGCCAGCATACAGGCACTTTTGGTGATTTTTCAGCAATTAGTTTTAATGGTAATAAAGTCATTACTACGGGTGGTGGTGGTATGGTGTTATGCAAAAACATTGAAGATGGAATGCATACCAAACATATTACGACAACAGCAAAAGTTCCTCATCCGTATGAGTTTTTTCATGACGAAGCAGGATTTAATTATCGTTTGCCTAATTTAAATGCAGCGCTAGGTTGTGCTCAAATGGAAGTATTACCTCAATACCTAAAGCAAAAGAGAGCTTTAGCTCAGCATTATAGTGATTTTTTTGCTGACTCAGACTATGAGTTTGTTGTAGAGCCTGACTACGCTCAATCTAATTATTGGCTAAATGCTATTATTTGTCCTACTAGTGAAATGCGGGATACTTTTATTAAAGAAACAAACAGGCAAGGAGTAATGACTCGACCAGTTTGGAAACTAATGAATAAATTACCTATGTTTAAAGATTCAAAACGAGGTGACTTAACCACTTCAATATGGGTAGAGTCATTATTGGTTAATATTCCTAGTTCTCCGGTTAAAGTGAGCACGTAACATGACAAGGAAAGTTGCTGTATTTACTGGAACAAGAGCTGAGTATGGCTTGCTGTATTGGCTATTGAAAGATCTTCAGGCAGATTCTGAACTTGAGTTGCAGCTACTTGTATCTGGTACGCATTTATCGCCGGAATTTGGTCAAACTTATACCCAAATTGAACAAGACGGTTTTTATATTGATGAGAAGGTTGAAATACTACTTTCTTCTGACTCTCCAGTAGGTACTGCAAAAAGCATGGGGTTGGGGGTTATAGGTTTTGCGGATGCATTATCCCGCCTTTCTCCAAATGTATTGATTATTTTAGGGGACAGGTTTGAAGCCTTAGCTGCCGCTCAAACGGCGATGATTTTACGTATCCCCGTTTTACATTTACATGGTGGTGAAATCACTGAAGGTGCTTATGATGACGCCATTCGCCATGCGATAACAAAACTTAGTTATCTTCATTGTACTTCGACCGAAGAATACCGCCAGCGCGTTATTCAGCTGGGTGAGTCACCTGAGCGGGTAAAAAATGTGGGGGCAATTGGTCTAGATCACTTGAATCGCGGTGAATTTATGGCTGTAGAAGAGCTATCGGAGTCACTCGATTTTGAATTAAATTCTCCATTTTTTGTTGTTACTTATCATCCTGTGACACTTGCGAATGAACCCCCAGAAACATCTTTTCAGGCATTACTTGAATCGCTTGATGTTTTTTTAGATTACCAAGTAATATTGACGTACCCAAATGCTGATGATGGTGGTAGACGTATTATTCCTATGCTGGAGGATTATGCTGCAAAATACCCCAAGCGAGTACTGGCTATTCCATCGCTAGGACAGGTCCGATATTTAAGCGCTATAAAGCATGCAGCTCTGGTTATTGGGAATTCATCGAGTGGCATTATTGAGGTGCCTTCTTTTGATGTGCCAACGGTTAATATAGGTATGCGCCAAAAAGGTCGGCTTGCAGCTAAAAGTGTACTTCATTGCGAGCCGAATGAAATGGATATTCAGCAAGGAATACAAACCGCAATTAAGCGAAATTATAAAGCGTCAGATGAAATTATTTCAAATCCTTATGGTCAAGGCGATGCGAGCGGTCAAGTTGTTGAAATGATTAAATCGATGAAGTTTGACAGAATTAAATCATTTTATGACGTGAAATTTGGTGAGATAAAATGATAAAAATAATTGCAGAAGCTGGTGTAAATCATAACGGCAACGAAAAATTAGCGTTTGAATTAGTTGATGCCGCCTATGAGGCGGGTGCAGACGTTGTGAAATTTCAAACCTTCAAAGCTAAAAATTTGGTGACAGAATCTGCTCAACAAGCGGCTTATCAAGTTGAGAATACGGGTAAAAAAGAGTCTCAGTTTGATATGTTAAGTCGTTTAGAGCTCAGTTATGATATACATCACCAGCTAGTTAAGCATTGTAATGATTTGGGTATCGAGTTTTTATCAACAGCGTTTGATTCTCAAAGTCTAGATTTTTTAGTTAATGATTTGGGATTAAAAACTTTAAAAATCCCCTCGGGCGAAATAACGAATGCGCCTCTTGTGTTGGAGCACGCTCGAACAGGTTGTGATTTGATTGTCTCAACAGGTATGGCAACATTATCGGAAATAGAAGCCGTTCTAGGTGTTATTGCATTTGGCTATACAGTGGATGAACTAAGTGTTCCCAGTGTAGAGTCTTTTCAATCAGCATACTTTTCTGATGAAGGTCAGAAAGCCTTGCGAGATAAAGTTATACTATTGCATTGCACCACGGAATATCCCGCCCCACTTGCAGACATCAATTTAAAAGCAATGGATACTATGTCCAATGCATTTCACTTACCTGTAGGTTATTCGGATCATAGTGCTGGTATTACTGTTTCAATTGCAGCGGTAGCACGTGAAGCTGTATTAATCGAAAAACACTTCACTTTAGATAAGGCAATGGAAGGCCCAGACCATAAAGCATCACTTGACCCCATTGAACTAAAAAATATGGTGCAAGGAATTCGAGAGGTAGAATTGGCGTTGGGTAATGGCTTAAAAGGTCCTCGTCCCTCTGAAATTAAAAATATATCTGTAGCGCGCAAAAGCTTGGTTGCGGCAATAGATATAGCAGAAGGGGAGCTATTTAATTTGAATAATATAGCCATCAAGCGGCCGGGTTATGGCCGTAGTCCTTATCAATATTGGGAGGTGCAAGGAAAGCCATCATCACGCCATTACAAAGCAGGGGAAGTTATCCTTGGGTAAGCAATTAAAGCCTGTCATTGTTTTAGGAGCAGGTGGTCATGCTGCCGTATTAATCGATATTTTAAAACAACAAAAAAGAAAAATTGTTGCCATAGTGAGCCCACACCTTACGCAAAAAGGTCCAGTTTTTGATGGGATTGAGGTGCTTCTTCAGGATAAAGATGTCTTGAAGTTTGAATCTGAAACAATCACTTTAGTTAATGGCATTGGTTCGATTCCAGGTAATAAGTTACGTGAAAACGTTTATAAGGATTTTATTGATAAAGGTTACCACTTTGAAACAGTGGTTTCTGATAATGCGATAGTGTCTCCTTATGCGATATTGGCGGATGGAGTTCAGGTAATGGCTGGTGCAGTTATTCAGGTGGGCACACGTGTTGGTGCCAATTCCATTATTAACACATCGGCGATAATAGATCATGACTGTGAGATAGGTCGTCATAATCATATCGCCCCAGGGGCTACATTGAGTGGTGGTGTAATAACGGGTGATGGTGTCCACATTGGTACCGGTGCAAATATAATTCAGCTAATCACTATTGGTGCTGATGTTGTTGTTGGAGCAGGAACTGCGATCACTAAGAATGTGGATAAAAACACAGTTTGTTATCCTGCACATATCTTCAAAAAGGTCATTAAATTAGTATGAATCATAATTGGAAAAATATTCTCGTTTCGCCGGCAGCAACTATACAATACGTTCTAAAAGTTATTGATAGTGAAGGGCTTCAGTTGGCCTTAGTTGTGGATGCAAACCGTCGGCTACTAGGCACTGTAACAGATGGTGACATTCGTAGAGCATTAATTAAAGATCTACCTTTATCGCACCCTATTTCTGAAATCATGTTCACAATACCTACAGTTGTTGACAGTAGCATTTCTAGAACTCAAATTTTAGAGTTGATGAATGCTAAGGAGCTTCATTCTATTCCAATTTTAGATGATGGTATCGTGGTTGGTTTAGAGACTATTCATCATGTCACGCAAAAAGCTAAATACGATAACCCTGTATTTTTAATGGCAGGCGGCTTTGGAACGAGATTAAAACCTTTAACGGATAATTGCCCTAAACCCTTGTTAAAAATAGGTGATAAGCCAATTTTAGAAACTGTACTTTTAAATTTTATAAAGGCTGGTTTCCATGACTTTTATATTTCAACTCATTACCTACCAAAAATGATAAAACAATACTTTGGGTCCGGAGAAAAGTGGGGTGTATCAATAAATTATGTACATGAAGAGCAACCTCTTGGTACTGGAGGTGCTTTAGGTCTACTGCCCAAAGACTTACCTGAACTCCCTGTAATCATGATGAACGGAGATGTACTGACAAAGGTTGATTTAGAGGCTTTACTCGCTTTTCATAATGAAAATGATGCCAATGCAACGATTTGTGTTCGTGAGTATGAGTACCAAGTGCCGTTCGGTGTCATTGAAAGTGAAGGGAATAATATCAAAAGTATGGTCGAGAAACCTATTCAGCGTTTTCATGTTAACGCTGGAATATATGTTGTTGGTCGACAAATTATAGAGAAAGTTAATAATAATGAAGTAGTAGATATGCCAACACTTTTGGAAAGGTATTTAGATCAAGGTGTACTAATGTTTCCATTCCACGATTATTGGTTGGATATTGGCCGTATTGATGATTTTAAACGAGCTCAAATTGATATTCAGACTCTGGGTTTTAGTTAATTATGAAAAAAGTTGCTGTCATTGGTTTAGGTAATATTGCGACCCGTCACCGTCAAAATTTGAAATTGTTGTTCCCAAAAGTTGAATTGTTAGTAATGTCAGCAAGTGGGCGAATACCGAAAGAAGACATTAATGAATGTGATGGTATTGCAACGAGTATTAATGAACTAATTCAAGCAGAGATTGAATTAGTGATCGTGGCATCGCCAGCTCCTTTTCATGCACAACATTCTATTCCTTTCATTGAAGCTGGTATTCCTACTTTAATTGAAAAACCAGTGGCAACATCAGTAGAAGATGCAGAAGCTATTAAACGAGCAATAGATCTACATCAAACTCCGGTATTAATAGGCTATTGCCTGCGATACTTGCCTTCAGTACAGAAACTAAAAATTTTATTGGAGCAGGGGGGGATTGGTACTCTCTATAATGCCCATATTGAAATTGGCCAATATTTACCTGATTGGCGTCCTCACAAAAATTATCAAGACAGCGTTTCTGCCCAAAAAATACTAGGAGGAGGTGCGTTATTTGAACTTAGTCATGAACTAGATTACGCGCAGTGGTTGTTAGGACCATTATATGTAAAGCATTCAATTTTACGAAAATCAAAAGAATTAGCTTTAGATGTTGAAGATATGGCTGATATTATCTCTTTGACTGAGTTAGGAGCTGTAGTAACAATTCATTTGGACTTTTTACAGCGTAAAGCTCACCGGAAATGTAGCTTTGTCGGCAGTGAAGGCCGTATTGAATGGGATTTGATGCTAAATCAACTGACATTGATTACAGCGACAGAAACATCTGTATTATATGGTGAGTCAGAGTGGGATAAGAATCAAATGTATTTGGCTATGATAGAAGATTTTGTTCAAATGATTAATAAAAACAAACATACTTGTATTAAGTTTACTGAAGCAATAAGAACAGTTTCTTTAATTGAGGAAATCAAACAGCAAGCCAGTAATAATAGTGATATTAAATGAAAAATTATGCATTTGTTTTTGCTCGAGGTGGCTCAAAAGGTTTACCGGGTAAGAATATTAAACCATTAGCGGGTAAACCGTTGATTCATTATTCTATTGAAACAGCTAAACAATGCCCTTCTATTGATGAGGTGTTCGTCTCTACCGATGATAGTGATATTGCTGAGGTAGCTCGCCAAGCAGGTGCGGTTATTATTGAACGACCTGCTGAGCTTGCTAGTGATACTAGCCCTGAATGGCTTTCATGGCGTCATGCTATTGAATGGGTAGAAAGTCATTATGGAAAATTTCAATACTTTGTTAGTTTACCTGCTACAAGCCCTCTTCGTAATGTTTCTGATGTTGAGGGAGCAATTTCTAAGCTAGAAAGTAGTTTAGCTGATATTTGCATTTCAGTTACTCCCGCGTCAAGAAGCCCTTATTTTAATATGGTTAAGGTTTTAGATGATGAAACTTGTGAGTTAGTTATCAAACCTAGGGGAAACGTTACCCGAAGACAAGATGCTCCGGATGTTTTTGACATCACAACGGTTGTTTATATTGCTACTCCTAGGTTTATTCAAAATAAAGGAAGCTTGTTTTCAGGAACAGTAACAAGCGTTGTTATTCCTAAAAGTCGTGCTGTTGATATAGATGATATTTATGATTTTCTGTTGGCTGAATCTATTATTAGTAGGAAAAAAAATGAATGATTTGTTGGTAGGAGAGAGTGTTTTAATTATTGGCGCCGGTGGATTATTAGGGACTGAAGTGACTCGATATGCTCTTGAGCAAGGTGCAAAGGTTATAGCAGTAGATCTATCTTTGGATAATTTACAAGCGAGATTATCCAAAAAAGGTATTGATATAACGAACTCAAATCTTACTTGCTCTAGCTTAGATATTACAGTTGAAGAAGATGTAATCAAGTTTTTTGAAAGTGGTATTGAAATTACGGGAGCGGTTAATTGCACTTACCCTCGTAATAAGGCTTATGGGGCTCATTTTTTCGATGTTAAAATATCAGATTTTAATGAGAACTTATCACTTCACCTAGGAAGTGCTTTTTTGTTCACGCAGCAGTGTGCAAAATACTTTAAGCTAAATGAGAAGCCTTTTTCACTAGTAAATATATCATCTATTTACGGTGTTATTGCCCCGAAATTCGAAGTATATGATAATACTTCGATGACAATGCCTGTAGAGTACGCAGCTATTAAATCATCGATACTTCATTTAAGTAAATACGCAATTAAATACGTTAATAATAGCTTGTTTAGAATTAATAGCGTAAGTCCCGGTGGAATTTTTGATAATCAACCAAAATTATTCTTAAACGCATATAAAGCATTAACGAATGGA
>JBLIBL010000117.1:0-10016 GCA_047633355.1 Polaribacter sp. | reverse complement strand
AAGATTAAAACTGCACAATTCTACTTTCAGCGCATGTTACCTAGAGCAAAGGGACATTCTGCTTGTCTTGAAGGAGGAGTAGAAACAATGATGGCGCTGAGTGCAGAAGAGTTTTCTTTCTAGCTAACAAAGTACTTTAATGTCACTGATTGTAAAGTGTTGAAGATCAGTGGCTTTTACAATATTTCTAAATGAAATAGCGAGTAATTGTTTTGTCAGGGACTTTTCTTTTGTTTTTCTTTATCCAGAAAACTATAGCAATTAAAATGTGTTACTTGATTCAAATAACTTTGAAATAGACTAATTATTTGCTAGTGTCACTTAATCAATATTGATTTTTAGGTTAGTAATCTTGTATGGAAAAATTCGAAGCAATATATGAAAGAGCTATAATTAGAAAAGGCAGTAAAAAAGCTCTTGAAAAGCTGCTCCCCAAAACAATAAGTAAAAAATCACTAATTACATTGCAAGATCGAGACTTCTTAGCTGCAATGACAAAAAAAATATTCCAATCAGGTTTTATTTGGCGAGTTGTAGAAAATAAATGGGATGGGTTTGAAGAAGTTTTTTGGGGGTTCGAACCGTATAAATTAGAACTTGCCAGTGATGAACAGATTGAACGGATGGCTCAAAATAAAAAAATAATTAGAAATTTTATTAAAGTAAAAGCTGTTAGGGAAAACGCTTATTTTGTTAAAGAAGTGTCTGATGAACACAAAGGTTTTGGTAACTTTATTGCAGACTGGAAAGCGGCTGAAATCACCCAACTTTGGTTGTATCTTAAAAAGTACGGATGCCGTCTCGGTGGAAATACTGGTCCGTATTTTCTCAGAGCTGTTGGCAAAGACACTTTTCTTATGACCCGCGATGTAGTTAGATATTTAATCGGTCAGGGACTAATTGATAGGCAACCAAACTCTCAACGAGATTTAAAACTTGTGCAAGCAACCTTTAATGATTGGCAACAGCAAAGTGGACAATCAATGGCTGAGATCAGCGGTATTGTAGCCTGCTCGATTGGTGAAAATTATTTAGCTGAAGACTGATGCTTGTGTTTTACTTATTTTGAGTTGCAAAATAATGACTCAAGTCGTTAACTGTAGCCGTCCGAATTAACGCTGTAGTGCGTTACGAGGCGCTAATTAACCAGTTTTGTTAGCTCGTTTCCAGAGACAAAATAATAAGTGAATAATAAGTGAATGAATAATAAGTGACAGTCACAATATAGACATTAGCCCGTACAGGGTTCATTTCGATATAGCGACAGACTGCTAAGAAATATAGATCACTGTCTACTAAATACCCTTTCAAACGACCTTCCCATAAAGTGCCTGAGCGACGATGTCGCTTATTAAAATACCGCGCATATTAGCGACCTAGAGATTGCATCATTTGACTAGCGCCGTCCTCCGTACTTTTCGTTACAAGCAAATGAACTTGATTGGTCATTAATACATAGGCGTGAATAGCCACCTGAAACTGATCAGCATATTCACTTAGCAGACCGTATAATTTTTGTCTTTATTAAAACAGGGGTGTCGGTTGTTACCTCTTTGAATAATGTGCAGAGGAATATTCGGTAAACAGAGTCTGGGTAATCTAGGCATACTTAATCCTTGAAATAGATTGTTAGATACTGTGGGCCAATTTTGAGGAATAATTTGTTTGTTAAAGCTATAAAGCGTTTGAGAAATCGTTGAAGTTCTTGTGCGATATTTCTGTGGCTGAGTTTCAAGTTCTTCTGACCCCCTTGCCGCTGACGGTTATCTCTCTAATTTTCGAACATCCCTCCTAATCTAGCAGTAAGATAAATATCTGTATCTAATCACACCTCGTCATTTCGATTATGATTGAAGTTTGGAAAGTATAGGCTATTTTTAAAGAAAACTAATAATTCAAGTTACTGATATTAAGGCTTAACGTAAATATTTTTAATTTTAACGCTATTGCAACGGTTCATCACAGCAAAGTCCCTTTTGCAATAAATATATAAACAGTTTAATTAAAATTTATCTTAACCTTATAGACTATACTTAATTTTAAAATTCAAAAGACCATCAATTATTAGGATGAATAAAAATGCTACCAAACATTATTCTAGAATTTTCAAAGCTCGCTCAATTAGAAATATATACGCATATAGATAATAAAAAAAAATGATACTAAACAATGACCTAAAGAAATTTGATAAGGCACTTTTTGATAGTTTGTTGACTAACCAGAAGCTTGTGTTGTTATTTTCTGTTCCCCTACTATTAATGCTGATTATAGCCTATACCGATTATGTCAGTATCCTAAAATTGAAAGATGATAATCAGTGGGTTCAACACACTCATGAAGTCATCGGAGACACTCATGAGCTATCCAAACTGATGGGTGATGTGAAAAGCAGTCAACGAGATTTCTTAATTACCGGTAAAGAAACTTATTTAGAGACCTTTTATAGCGACCAAGTTGTCTGGTATAGCAAACTAAAAAATTTACAATTACTCGTTTCTGACAATCCTCCACAGGTTGTATTATTGGAGAAAATTAATAATTTACAAAAAAATTGGTTGAAGAATTCGGCAGAGATAGAAATTAGTGCGCGCCGTAATACGAATATACAAAACGTCATTACCTTAGTCGAAAATGAAACAGCTAAGAATATTGTTGATATTATTAGAAAAGAATTTATAGCTTTTATAAAAACAGAAGAAAACTTAATGAAGTTAAGGGTGCAAGAGGCGAAATCAACTGCATCCCATACAGTATTACTGATGATTATAAGTACCATTCTTTTGTTGCTCATTGTTGTCGCCTTTGCTGTCTTTATGATTAAAGAGAAAGCTAAAGTCGAGGTAGCAAGCATGGCTAAGGATAGTTTTCTCGCTAACATGAGCCATGAAATACGTACACCCATGAACGGCGTGCTCGGCATGACCCAATTGCTTTTAGATACCCAACTCAATGCTGATCAAAAAGACTATGTTGATACCATCAACTGTTCAGGCAAAGCCCTACTTGAGATCATTAACGATATACTGGATTTCTCCAAGATAGAAGCGGGTATGCTTGATATAGAGCTTATTCCATTTAATTTACATAATGCGTTATTGGAAACAGTAGAGATATTAAATGGAAAATGCATAGATAAAGGCATTGAACTTATTGTTGATTACCCACCTGATTTAAATCACTATTTTATTGGCGACCCTGGCCGCATCAGGCAAATTTTGATGAATTTGATTGGTAATGCCATCAAATTTACTGATGCTGGACATGTTTTGGTTAAGATAAATGCACGGTCATCCAATGACGATATAACTGATATCTCCTTCTTTATTATTGATACTGGCATTGGTATTAGCGAGTTGATGCAACGCCGTTTATTTGATTCATTTACTCAAGCTGATGCCTCAACTACGCGTAAATATGGTGGTACAGGCCTAGGTTTGACTATAAGTAAACAGTTAGTTGAATTGATGGGCGGGCAAATTAATATTACTAGTCAACTTGGTCAGGGTTCGATCTTTCAATTTGATTTGTCATTGGCAATGTCTAAAACACAAGCAGAGCATATCCCGGTTGATATAGATTTCAATTCATTGCGTGTACTTGTCATTGACGATAATCAAATTAATCTGAATATATTATCCAAACAATTATCGAGTTGGCATATCCGTGCTGAAACAACGTTGTCCGCGGATGAGGCGATAGTGCAACTCAATCAAGCCATTTCGGATAACGATCCTTTTCAACTGTTATTGTCTGATTTTAACATGCCAATAATGACCGGAGCTGACTTAATTGTGAAAGTTAAGTCAGACCCTAAAACAGCGAACACCAAAGCAATTTTACTGAGCTCCTCGTCACGTCAACGAGGTGATGCAAAACATTATCATGAAATTGGTTTTAGTGGGTATTTAGATAAGCCCATCGACTTGACAATCTTGTACAAAATGATTTCGCTGGTATGGCAACACCTGCTAAATGGAACCGAGCCGGAACGAATAATTAGTAGACATACTGTATCAGATGCAGGCACACATTCACAATTAACGTTAAATACAAGTAACTTAAAAGCATTATTGGTTGAAGATAACATTGTTAATCAGATGGTTGCTAAAAAGTTATTAGAGAAGAATGGTTTAACGGTTGATATTGCTGCCAATGGCAAAGAAGGTCTAGAGATGCAAAGGCAATTCTCATACGACTTTATTTTCATGGATTGTCAGATGCCAGTCATGGATGGTTTTGAGGCAACAAAAGCGATCCGAGAAAGCGAGGAAGGTTCCGACAACAATCAAATTATAATCGCAATGACAGCTAATGCTGTTAAAGGGGATCGTGAATATTGTATCAAACAAGGCATGGATGATTACATTTCTAAACCTGTTGATAGGAATAAGTTACAATCGATTATTGATAAGTGGAGTTAAGGATATAGTCTATTGTAAGCGTCAGGTGATAGACACCTATCAAATCAAATCAAATCAAACTAAAGTAATTAAACTGACTCCCATCAATCATGGTGGGAGTCAGCAATGAAAAATCGAACACTAGAAGAATGGCGAGAGCTATTCAAACAACAAACAGCAGGAGATATGTCTGTCGCTGCATTTTGCAAAGAGCATAAGATCGGGCAAAGCTATTTTTATAAACGTAAAGTGATTTAAAAGTTCAAGTCAAGCATACATCATGCAATTTTATTAAGGTCAATCCGTCAACAAAAAACCACGTTCAACCTCAAAGCATAAAAAATCAATTTAAACAAACGCGTTAGGGCAAGGTGAATTATTTAACGAAGCGGTGCAGCTAGTTGATGAAGTACAAGTACCTGAAAAAGAAACCATCAGTTACACCAGAGCCAAGCCAAAAAGAAAACCATTACCCAAAGGCTTACCACGTGAAGTGATTGTTCATGATTTATCGGATGAAGAAAAAGTGTGTGACTGTTGCGGCCATGACTTACATCAAATGGGTGAAAAGAAAAGCGAGCAATTACTTATTATTTCGCCAGTGCAATACTTTATAGTTTAATTGAAACAGCTAAAGCTAATGGGCTCACACCGCTTAACTATCGGATGTTACTGCTTGAATAGTTACCACAACAACCAGACGACTTAGATTATTTGATGCCTTGGAATGTTGAGCTAGAGAACACCATTTAAAAAGCCAGGTGTCGATCGGCAGACGCTTACAATTGTTTTATTGTTTTATTGTTTTATTGTTTAATGTCGCTATGTATTGATTAGGACTCATACCAAACCAGCGCTTAAATATCCTTCTAAAATTTGAAGGGTCGTTAAAGCCGAGTAGCTCAGTAATTTGATTGATACTTAAATCCGTTTCCGTTAGGTAGTTTTGGGTCAGAGATTTTCTTACATCATCATAGATAGATTTATACGAAGAGTTTTCTTGATTGAGTTTACGATAGAGTGAGCGTTCAGACATGTTAAGTTTTTCTGCTATCTCTATTAGTGTCCAGTTTCTGGTATGTGACGAAAATAAAAAGCTGCGTACTTTCTCTGTTATTACATTATTTTGTTCATGCTGTATTTTGCGTTGTTGACATAATATTGCCGTATATTGATATAGATCGTGATTGTATAAAGGTGAAGGGGTTAACAAAATATCTTTTGGAATGTGATATTCGAAACGTGGAGAGGAAAAATTAACAAGATGATGAAAGTGTTTGATATAGGCATCAGGGTCTTTAGGCGCATAAGGGAAGTACAAACGGCCTCCAGTCATCGGGCAGCCAATAACGTCTTCTATACTTTTTTGAATACTCACCGCAGCCGTTTCATAATAAAAATCATGATAGCGCGCTGGTAACACCTTTCCTAATATTAAAATTATATGACTATCATTTTCTTCATGCCTAATAAGGCCAAAGGGGAGGCTATAAGCCGCATATTTCACAAACTGTTCAAGCATACATTGAACATTTGGACTCGATAATAACAATATGCCAATGGTTCCATGGCTAGAGGTGTGTAATTTAGAGCCTAGATTGAAAGCTAATTTAGTGGATGAGAATTGAATTTTTTGAAGGACATTATGCAAAATGATATCTTGAGTCAAAGGCGTTATTTTGTATTCTGGGTCCTCAAGGTTTTGTAATGACAGATCTGTCCCCTTTATTGCCTCATGAACATTGTGAAAGTAAGGCTTAGCTTCTCTAATTAGCATCTGAGAATACAGTACAGGGATGTTAGTGCTGGGGTTAGATAGGCTCATATGATCATCCGATAAGGGAAAATACTCGCTTAACTGGCAGTTATTGACCTGTTAAGTTAGCGTAATCTAACACTAGTACTATTTTAATTACAAGGCATAATATGAATCTAATGTAATAACAATAAATAAGAGGTGAGCAGCGATGAATGGTCCCAATAATAGCGTGGAGCGTTTATTTACTGATTTGAATATTGATCTAAAAATGCAGTCTGATCCTGTGATTATTCAAGACATTATTGAAAATGAAATGATGTTATCAAACTGCCATAGTTTTATGAATTTCTTTCAGCATGAGCTTGAAAATCCCGTTGATTTATCCGCAATGATTCAGCAAATACAGCTAGGGTTATACGCTAATCACCCAGCACTTATTGAGTTTATACAACATCTAAATGAAGAAGGGACGCTATCAAATAAACAGGATTATCATTGTGACATCGTAAAAATCATCAATTATATCTATGTGTTAAATAAACTAGTAGCTGAAATGCATAGGGATCCCTATTGGTGTAAAGAAATTATCGAGTTTGTTTTTTCACAAAGAAAAAATTACGGAATTAGAGAGAATAGTCTGTATTGTTTAATTGACAGCTACAAAGTTTGCAAAAATTGGTTTTTAGCCGTCAAAATTTCTTCGGTGAGTTTTGTTTTCAAGCGTTATTTAGGCCGACTAACTAGGAATGCTAATCGAACGACCCAGAATTCTGGTTATCTTGGGCAAGTGGCGTGGAGAACGTTATTAAATATTAATATATTAGAAGCTGCGTTGGCAGATGCGCTCTTTAAAAGATGGAAGAACGCAAAAGCAGGCTTAATATTGGTTATGTTCAATAATAGAAAAATGAATAATGATGACACTATGCGGTTTGGTCACTCTCAACAATGGGCGTCTTTATATCAAACTTGGAATTTGTCATTTATTACCACTGGTTTACCCCATCTCGATACCATGTACCCAAAACTCATAGCGCCAATTGTAGCAAATGCTAATCCAGAAAATTATATGCATAACCGTGTAGTGGCGTTGATGCTAACGTTTAATTGGTTGTTGATTCATATTAAAACTGATCGACAAGATCCTATGGTAATACCAGAAAGTGCAGAGCTGGCAGAAGTATGGGGCGCGATCAATTTAAAATACGCTAAAAAAATGTATCAAGCGGAAACAGGGAAAGAGTTTTCCAGTGTGAAGGGTGTATGTAAAGAGTATCTGCGTCGACTTTCGTGTCTGCTTAGAATTCGAAAATCGATATAATTACAATATGGTGAATCATAACGAGATACATCACGATAGATAAAGGCGGATAATTTTGAATGCTTTCTGTATGCAAATTCTTCATAAAACTATGGCAGTCGTTGCCATTTTATTTGTCTTAGGATTCACGTTGATTTCAATGAATACGGGAATTAATATTATTAAAAATGATGATATTACCCATGCTTATGAAACATTAGTAAATATCGCAACATCAAAACAAGATCTGAACACCCCCCAAGTCGCTAGTCAAATTTCTCAAGCAGAAGTACAAATTGTGAATGGGTTGTATTTTAAAGCGATCAGGGAACTATCCTCGATTGAATATGCTTACGGTGAAGGAAGTTATATAGAGCCGTACATTGTTAACAACAATAAAACGGTCGTTGAAAAGAAAAACTTTGGCTTCCATATGATCTGCGGAGCGATTTGTTTGATGATGGGTTTCTTTCAATTTTGGCCGTATTTTAGACGAAAGTTTAGACGGATACATCGTGTATTCGGCAGTATTTTCATCGTCAGTGGCGCGTCGTTGTGCGTGAGCGTTTTCTTTTATTTGGTTTGGTCGGGCCCAGAAAAAACGTATGAGGCACTGACCGGTCAAGTAGGATTGTATACTCTGTCGGGTGTAACGCTTATGTCGATTGGGATATCCGTTTTTTATCTATTTAAGCGCCAATATAATAAACATATGGGCTGGATGGCAATTGCTTTAGGTTCATTTTTAACTGCTCCTTTTCAACGCTATGACTGGTTGGTATTGGCTGCTATGGATACCGAGCAAACTCATGCTGTGATTAATGGCCTTGTTGATGGGGTATTGTATACGCAGGCATACTTAGTCGCGTATCTTATATTCTTCATGAATCGTCATTACTCGCCCATTAGAAATAATTACACGCCGTCTATACAGCTATCAGCAATGAAAAAATATGCAATTATCGTACTTTCAGCTTTAGGATCTATCTCTGTGTTTTATTATTATGTTTTCAGCCAAGGCATGGCGGACTCCGGCGTTGTATTAAGTGTTGTGAATGAAAAAGCTTTTATAAAAGAAACGGCAGTAATTTTTAATCAAGGCGCTATGATGCCTTTCATGTTTGCAGCGTTCAGTGCGTTGATTATGTGGTTAGGGGCTTTGTTAGTGATCAAGCCGCAACCATTAAAACAGGGTGCTAATTATAAACACTATATTTATGTCCTCGCCGGATTTGGGCTTGGGTGTATAGAGATCAACTGGGGTTTTAATATTGGCTACCCAACCATGCTGAACTCCCCAGGAGGAGGGCATTATGTTCTATGGGGGATATTGCACCTTGGGTTCTCGGTAGCGGTTCTATATGCCAGTCTAAAAAACAAGCAGAGTCTGTTACATGAATGGTTTAAGATGCTTTGGATCTTGTCATTTTTCTCAGTGGCGATATTTTGGATGGCGGGGACAATCTCTATGTTGAATGTTGTCCCGCAGCAGTATGTCGAAAGCCGACATTTATCAGTATTATTAGTAGCGGGGATAACCGAGGTGATTTTTCTCTTGGCGATGTTATCTGCAATCTACGGCGGTGCGACAGAAGAACGAGCCATTCATTAAGTAATGATTCTGAAGTTAGTAAACAGAATGTTGTGATTGTTACAATGAATCGCTTCATGTTGTCGGTGTTGGGGCGCTTTTAAAGGCCAAATTAACTTTTTTTATTTTGGATATTGATAAGGAATGTTACTTTACTTGTTATATTGTAAGCCGTACTGCAATGTTCATATTTTCAAGATATCAAAAAATATGTAGTGAATTTTTATAGCGACTACTTGGACACTAGAGCGAACCTATTGAGGATCTGAGTACAACTATATTGTGACTGTCACTTATTGTTTTGACTTATTGTTTTTCCCCTTTAAAATCATCAGCTTTCATTCAGATAACGGCAGCGAATATATTAATCAATATGTAGCAAGATATGTAGCAAGATTACTGAAAAAATTATTCATTGAATTTACAAAATTACGTTCACGTCAGACAAATGAAAAGGTGAATTGCGAAGCAAGAGATAGTGCCCTGAGGTACAATGCTTTAGCGGAAAGTGTAAATGCTTCTATTATTAGGAAAACCTTAAGTTATCAGTATATTCCACAGAAATGGGCAGCAGAATTAAATACGTTTAATTTGAATTATCTTTTTCCTTACATCAACTTTCATAAGCCTTGTTTTTTCCAGAAATCATCACTGATAAAAAAGGCAAGCAACGAAAAAATTGTCCGGCTAAAAACATGATGACACCTTTTGAAAAATTAAAATCGATTCCCGATGCAAAAAAACACTTGAAATTCGACGTGATATTTGAAATACTAGAACAATTCGTGATGGAAATGAGTGACAATGAAGCAGTAAAACTTCTTCAAAAAGAACGAAGAAAACTATTTAATCAGATCTTTGAATCAGATAGATATTTAGCTTAAAAAGCTTATCTAATTTCAGGCTCATTTCTCAATCGGAATATACTTTTCCACGAATTACCGTTGCACAGGCTGCCTCAAGATA